>DAOVVF010000002.1 GCA_030632225.1 Candidatus Parcubacteria bacterium | reverse complement strand
CACTATAATAAGTTTATCATCTGATATTGCTAATCTAAGTGGATTAAGATCTGAAATATGTAGAATACCTTTGAAAGGTAATGGAAATGGCTTTATACAGATAATGAGTAAGCCAGAGATGAAGAAGCTTGGAATACAAAGCCCTAATATGGCAGATAGTTTGATGATGACTATGATAACACCAGAAGTTCCTATATCAGTTGATCTTCAGTTCGACTCAGAATGGTAATAGTATGAAAACTACACTAGAAAGATTTGAAGAAAAGATAAATAAAGATACATATTGTTGGGAATGGCAAGGTAGCTTATCTCATGGCTATGGTCAGTACTCTGTAGGGATGTACTCGAATGGTTTCAGAGGATTGGCTTTGACCCAGTTTATGTAGGTTCGAATCCTACCGTCCCTGCCAAAGTTTAATTAAAAATAGTCATGATTAAATTATATCATGTAATATGGTATGTCTCTACGAAGATTAGTAACTGGGCATCAGATAAAAAACTACAGTTAAAGGATAGTAATGACTGAATCGTCTACAGAGATAATTAAGATACTATCACATGATGTAAAGTTCACTAAAAGTTCGCCTGGAATATGGGCAGAGGGTGGAATGGGTAGGGCAGCAATTAAATATGGTGAGATACTAATTGATCCAGAACAAGCACCCGATTCTTTAAAGTCTACAATAATACATGAAGTAACACATTATATAAGTGATCTACTTTCATTAGATTTATCAGAGCAACAAGTAGATGGTATATCTATTGGAATGTTTACATTTTTAAATGACAATCCTAAGTTAGTAAATAGAGAATTTTATAATAAAAAGAATTAAGTTTAATAAATTCATACTAGGAAGTTAACTAAATGATGACACCAGAGCTACAAGAGATTCATAAAGAGGCACTCGAACGTTTTTCAAATGTATCTACGGCTGAGAAGGATCAAAGAACTAAGGCCATAGAAGATGCGCAATTTGCGCATTCAGAAGATGGGCAGTGGGAAGAGGAATCAATTGAGAAGCGTAAGGATCGCCCAAGGTACACATTAAATAGAGTAGCTGGTGCATTAGATCAAGTTAATGGAGATCAGCGTCAGAATAGAACACAGATTAAGGTAAGACCAAAGTCAGGTGGAACTAAAGATATAGCCAAAATAAAGATGGGGCTATCAAGAGGGATTGAGAATCAATCAGACGCAACGAGTATTTATGATGCTGCTTTTGATGAGACTATCACATCTGGGTATGGTGGGTGGAGAGTGCTAACTAAGTTTACAGAAGATGATTCATTCGATCAGGAGATAGTATTAGCACCTGTTAAGTCAGCAGCATCTTCTCTGTATTTTGATAATTCAGCAGAGAAGTATGATAAGAGGGATGCACTATGGGCTTTCTACATTAAAGATATTCCAACTGATGTATTCAAACTAGAATTTCCAGATGCTACAGTAACAGACTTTAGTAATCCTGTATATTACACAGGTAACTGTACTAATTGGTTTAGACAAGATAAGATAAGAATAGCAGAATATTGGAAGGTAACTCTAGTTGATGCTGAGATAGGTTTAATGTCTGATGGTAGAGTTATAAATCTTACTGAAGAAAAAGCAGTAATAGATGAGCTAGCAGCACAGGCTCCACCTATTACAGTATTAAAGAAACGTATGACAAAGGTACGTAAAGTAGAAAGCTTCATTATGAATGGTGCTGAGATACTTAAAGGCCCTATGGAGTGGGCTGGTAAATATATACCTCTAGTACCTGTATATGGTAGAACTTACAATATTCAGGGTGTAGAATATATAAGGGGAATGGTTAGGTTAGCTAAAGATCCACAAAGAATATACAACTATGCTACATCTAGTGCTATTGAAGCAACAGCTTTAGCTCCTAAAGATCCTATATGGATTACAGCTAAACAAGCATTAGGTCAGGAAGCTAAGCTAAAGTCATTCAACACTACTAATTCACCCTTCATGATTTATAATGAAGATTCTGATAATCCTGGACCACCAAAGAGAACAGGAGCACCTGCTGTACAACAAGCATTACTACAGCAAGTATCACAAGCAGCAACGGATATCTATGCAGCAACAGGTATTCAACCACCCTCTCTTGGTATTAATCCTGAGATGCAAAGTGGTAAGGCTATTATTGCTCAACAGAAGATGGGGGATAGATCAACATTTGTATTTAGTGATAACTTACATAAATCTGTTAAGTATACAGGAGATATACTTGATGATCTTATGCCTAGAATATATGATACTCAAAGAGTGGTAACTATTCTTAACTTTGATGGAACTACAGAAGATGTAGAGATTAATGCAGAAGCTATAGGCGAGTTTAATGAAGTTGTTAAGGATGAACAAACAGGGGAAACTGTAATAGTTAATGATCTAAATTCTGGTAAATATGAAACATATATAGAATCAGGACCGGCTTATAATACCCTACGAGAGGAATCAGCACAACAGTTAATTGATCTTACAGCCGCTTCTCCACGTTTTGAGGCACTTGCTATTGATTTAATAGCTAAGAATCTTAATATACTTGAGTCTGAAGAGCTAACACAAAGAATTAGAAAGCAAATGATTAATGAAGGCACAGTTCAGCCTACAGCAGAGGAAGTTCAAGAACTAGGATTAAATCAAGAACCACAACCTGATCCCGAGAAGGAAGCACTTCTTGAGAACGTTAGGGTACAAACAGCTAAGTTAATGGCTCAAGTAGAGAACATTAATGCTGATACAGATAATAAGGATGCTGAAACGATTGATACTAGGCTTGGTGCTCAAAATAAGGCTATAGATTCATATAAGAAACTTATGGATGCCTACAAATTACAGGTTGAAGTAGGTATTGATCTTGGAGTAACTGAAGAAGCGCTAGCTAGAGCACAGGAAGGTATCATCAATTTAACTCAAGAAGAGATTGCTAAAGAAGCAATAAACGCAGCACAACAAGAAGAAGAAGTACGTATTCAAACCATGCAAGAACAACAAGTACTACAGCAGTAACCCACTACTGGGTAGAATAATTCTATTTAGTAGTCTAATAGTTTGCATAGTATATCGTGTACTTAAATTGACCAATTTTATTATACTTAAATACTAAGCAAACAGTCAACCATGGGCTTAACATGGGCTATAATATACATCTTAGGAGGATGGCTAAAATGGGAAATGAAGAACTAACAGTAACAGACAAAGGTGCCGCAGTAGCAGAACTGACAATGGAACAGGTAGCAGCAATTGGTACAGAAGTAGAGGCAACTCCAGAAGTACCAAAAGTAACACCAGAACCATTAAAGGTAGCAACTACTGAGGGAGAGTCACCAACTCCAGTTGATACGCAGAGTGATCCAGCACAAGATGCAGTTCAAAAACGTATTAACAAAATAACTGCTGACAAGTATGCAGAGAAGCGTAGAGCAGATGCACTTCAAGCTAAATTAGATGCACAGGCACCAGCTAAACCAGAGCTACCAGCTGAAGCGCCACAACTTGAAGACTTTGATTATGATGAGGCTAAGCATCAAGAAGCACTTATTCAACATCAAGTCAGTAAAGCTTTAGTTTCTAAACAGGCAGAGATAGATAGGCAAAACATAGCACAGGTTAAAAATCAAGTAGCTGATGAGTTTACACTAAAAGAGGTAGAGTATGCAAGTGTCCATCCAGAATACGCAGAAGAGGTCGGTCATCTCCCTGCATTCCAAGAGGATACACTTAATGCAATATATGAACTCGGCCCTAAAGTATCTCATTATCTAGCTAAACATCTTGATGTTGCTAATGAAATTGCCGCAGCCTCTCACACTACGGCAGCAGTTAAACTAGGGCAGATTAGCATGGGGCTATCTGCGGAGAATAAAACAATTAAACCATCAACTGCACCAACACCGGTTGAAACTTTAACTGGCGGTGGAGAAGTAAATAAAGACATGGGCGATATGTCCATGGATGAGATATACAACTTACCTACGTAGTGACTAAAACTTGTAGTAATAATAGTCATTGTAGCCATGTTGATGGGCCTAAATTATCTTTAGACGAATTTGGTAGTAAGCTAGGTAAAATACGCGCTATATGCAAAAAATGTGTATCCGCCTACAACTCTAAAAGATATAGAATTAATAAGAAGTATATTAACTTTATAACTGCTAAATACCAAAAAGATAATAGAAAAAGGTGTACTGAACTTGCGGCTAATTGGAGAATAAATAATCCTGATAAAGTAAAGGTATCTAAAAAAAGATGGGTAAAAGAAAATCCATCTAAAGTAGCACAGATATCAGAAAGATATAGGAGTAGTAATTCTGGTAAAATTAATGCTAGGAATGCTAAATACCAATTAGCTAAGATACAAAGAACACCTAAGTGGTTAACACTAGAAGACTGTAGAAGGATGGAGCGTAAATACGAAATGGCTTCTCTTATGTCAGATTTTTTAGGCGTTGACTTACATGTAGATCATATAATCCCATTACAGGGAGAGTTAGTTTCTGGACTTCATGTTCCAGAGAATCTACAAATACTTCTTGCTTCAGATAATCTAGGCAAGTCTAATAAATTTTAAACAATCAATGACTACATAAGTAGTTGATATTAAAGGAGAAAAAACATGGCGAACGACTTTAAGAACACGTCCCTAGTTACTAAATGGGCAGTTAAGGAATTCCTTAACGCTCTTGTAATGGGACAGAAGATTGACAGACAGCTTGATGACTCACGAGTATTTTCAGGCGCAAAAGTAGGTGCAACAGCATTTATTCGTAGACCTGTACTGTTTGAAGCTACTGCTAGTTCAACTTATTCAGCACAGGACATTGAGGAAGGTACAGTAACTGCTACTATTAATAACCGTCAGCACGTAGGTTTTGATATTACAGATGAAGACCTCTCTCTTAAGATTGAAGATGCTAATGAGCGTTATATTAAACCTGCAATGGAAGAGCTTGCACAAGTTGTTGAATCAGCTATTGCTGCTAAGTACACCGAGATTCCTAACTTCGTTGGTACTCCCGGTACTACGCCTTCAACTTTCCTTGATATTGGAAATGCTGGTGCGGAACTTTCTAAGCTTGGTGTACCTATGGCCGAAAGGTGTGCATTTTGGGATGCTGAGAGTACCTTAAGTCTTTCTAACGGACTTAAAGGTGTATTTGTTCAGGGTACTGCTAAAACAGCTATTGAAGAGGCTTCTTTTGGTAGGTATAGTGGTTTTGATAACTTTGAGTCTAATAGTCTTAAAACCCACACAGTTGGTATTGCTACAGGTACGCCAGTAGTAAACGGTGCATCTCAAAACGTAACTTACCTTACTTCAAAGGATAGTGATACGCAGACAATCGTTACTAGTGGTTGGACTAACGATACTTCTGATATCCTTCTTGCTGGTGATGTTCTCACTTTTGCAGGTGTTAACTCAGTAAATCGAAGGACTAGGGAAGACACCGGTGATCTTCAAACTTTCACCGTTATCTCTGATGCAGATTCAGGCGCATCTACTGGCCCAGCGACACTTACTATTGCTCCTGCTATGATCACTAGCGGTCCTTATCAGACTGTAACAGCAGCCCCGGCTAATGGTGCAACAATTACCGTTAAGACCGGTGATGGTGGATCTAGTCATAAGCAAAACTTAGCCTTCCATAAGAATGCGCTAACTATTGCTTTTGTTCCTCTTGACGTTGCTGAAGAAGGTTCGGGCGTTAAGCAGAGCAGGGAGAACTACAAAGGGATTTCAATCTGTGCTACTAAGTTCTTCAGTGGTGCTAGTATGACACAATCATACAGATTTGATATTCTTTTCGATGTAATAGTTCAGAATCGTTCTTTTGCATGCCGAGTAACTAAGTAAACCTTATTGGGGCGGCTTTTATAGCGCCCCAATATTTAAAAGGAGTAAATATGGGCGGAATGGTAGATAGAAATGGAGACGCTTTCGGGATTGCTGATATCACAGTCGATCTTGGAAGTGTTGCTGCAAATACAACCGAAGAAGAAACAGTAACGGTAGTTGGTTTAAGTACTGATATGTACGTAATGGTAAATAAACCTAGTCTTGATGCAGGTATTGGTATTGCCGGGGCTAGAGTTAGTGCAAAGGACACTCTCGTCCTTACAGTTGTTAACAGTACTGCTGGTGCAGTTGATGCTTCGTCTGAAACTTATAAATTGTTTTGGTTCAAGCCTAACTCAACCGATGTAGGTGCTGTAAAAGTATAAATGATGGGGTCTTCGGACCCCTTTGTTTAGTAAAGGAGAACTATTAATGGCTTTAATTTGGATATACAACGAAATAAAAGATCCCATTATCATTGAAGATGAAGAATTTGAATCTTATGAGGATGATAATTGGTATACTAGCCCAATCAACTATGTAAATATAAAAGATCAAGGGATAGATGTAGATGATCCTACGGCTGTACAAAAGTTTGGTGAGGCTATAGAAGGCGTTGTTTCTTCTTTAAATGGTGCGCTAAACATTGATTTTATGGATAAGGATGAGCTATTAGAGTTTGCCTCTTTTCACCACGGATGTGAATTAGATTATTCTAGAAGGGAAGCAACATTACGTAAGCAAACCTACGCTTTAGTATATGAAGATGCTAATGAGCGTTATATTAAACCTATAGTTGGAGATACAGTAACTACTACTATAAATAATAGTAACTACCTAGGATTGGAGACATAGTATAATGGCTACAGCAGCAAAAATTATCACACGTGCCTTGACTAGACTAGGTATTAGGGCATCTGAAACAGCAATTGAAGCTGATGAAATGGCAGATGGTCTTGATCTTTTAAATGATATGTTATCAAATTGGAATGACTCTGGTTATGGTCTTGGATTCTCTCCTATTGCTAATCTTACAGATGAAGTTAGAATACCAAGATTAGCTAATTTAGCTGTAATTGATGCTTTCGCTATTATATTAGCACCAGAATATTCTAGACCTGTTTCCGCAGCTTTAGGCGCTGCTGCTAAATTAAGTTTTGGCAATATGGTTAGGGCTATCGTATTTATAGGTGATGTTGATTATCCAAGCACATTACCACGTGGATCAGGTAATGACTACTGCGATGATAACTGGCTTGATACTACATTTTTTCCTGAAAAAGGAAAAAGAAACTTTTAATAATAAGGTATATATATGGGCGGTATAAATAACTCTCCAAAGATAGGCTCTAATACGTATATATGGGCAGAATTATCTACAGCTAATAAGCCTGAAAATGCTTTTGTTGGACAATTAGCTAAAGAAATAGATACAGGTGATGTTTTTGAGTGGACAGGAACCTTTTGGCAACTAGAATCTACAGGGGGTTCACAACTTACTATAGGAGCGTCTTTATCTACAGCAGTTGGTGATAAAGCTGACTCTGGTGATACAACGGTGGTTACAGTAGTGGCTGGGGATAAAGTAAGGGTTTATGGTATATCTATATCTGCTGATGCTACTTTAACAGGCGATATTATAATTAAGATTGGTTCTACTCAAAAGACAGTTAAGATGCGTAACGCTATAGTAGGCGGTACTCATTGGATAATGCCTTTATCTGATAATTACATAGAAGGTGCTTTAGGTGAGGACGTAGTTTTAAATAACAGTGTAGCGGAAGCTATTAGCTACGCAATTTACTATACAACAGTATAACTATGGTTAATGCAATAGAGGTTTATATCCCCACTAGCAGCAATACGCTACGGGCTGATCTGAGTATATTTCTTCCTGATACTAGGGATATTAGGGTACTAAACAGAGAATACCGTTTGCGTAATATAACTCAATCCGTTGGTGGTGGGATATGTGAGAAGCCTATACTTGTAGCGTCCATTAAATGTCACTCAAAAGATGATGTCTTGATAGTTTTGAATAATCTAGAAACTATCGTGAAGAATAATTTAAGTAAGATTGGGCAAGGGGCTTATCTTGCGATCCATTATTGTGGGCAGGTTGAGGATGGTGTCCCTACTACCGAATGCTATTTAGAAAAGGTATGGAGTAACTAATGGCAGCAGCCGATGAACCATTAGAAAACCTTCTCGCAGCCTATAATCTAAACGGGAATGCGGATGATTCCTCCGGTAATGACTATCATGGTGTCCCTACCGGGATAACTTATACTTCCCCCGGTCCTGTTTATCCTCAATGGGGTGTCTTTGATGGGATAGACGACATTTCGGTAATTAACTATGCTGCGTTAAACAATTTAGATGTACCATTTAGTTTATCTTGCATTGTGAAGAAACCGGCTACCGCAGGTCCAGCAGTGGTATTGGCTGGCGCTCTTACAACAATGTTCTTTTCTATACAATCTTCAGGAGTGGTGACGCTTGGAAAGAGTGGAACAAGTCAAATAGATAGTACCACTATGGTAGCCGATGATACAACAACATGGATTGGGTGCTCTTATGATGGCATTACGGCTAAATTCTACTTACAAGGAATCTCAGGGGGAACTCCTGCCTATGCTGATCCAGGTTTTGTTTCGGGTGTAAAAGAGATAGGCAATATTGCAGGGTTCTCCTTTTACTTTAAAGACAATATGCAGCAGCTACTTATTTACGATAGCATTAAATCAGATGCTTTTTTCTCGACTATTTACAATGGGGGAGCAGGACTTGATATATTTGCTGAAGTATCAGGATTCCCTTTCTTTTTTGGTGGGGGACATTTTTAAAATAATAATAATTAGAGGTTAATATGGCTATATTTGGTGGAGATAATGCAGTTGCAGTTACACCCAGTGATTCAGAAGAGTTAGGTATTTTAGCAAAGAGATTATATGTTGGTGGTACTGGTGCGATCAAAGTAGATTTAGCTAATGGAGATACTATAACATTTGCCGCCGTACCTGTAGGTGTATTTGATCCTGGTTGTAGAATTAGAAAGATTTACAGTACAGGAACAGCAGCCACTAATATAGTAGGAATATATTAAGGAGATAGTATGGGACAAGGCTCAGATGTATACGCAAAAGTAGTATTATCTACAGATACTAAGCCAGATGGTGCTTTTGCTGGACAACTAATAATTGAATCAGATACTAAGGATGTTTTTGAGTGGGCTGGTACGGAGTGGAATCAAAAGACAACAGGTGGAGCAGTCTATGTCCTACCTACTGATACAGATGGTACTCCTGTCAACTTAGCACTAGAAGAAACAGTCTCACAACTTGTTATGGCTATTTCAACGCCTATTACCGAGATAGCGTATGATCTTAATGCCGCGGCATTTAGTGAAACTACAGCTATAACAAATGATTATGAATTTGATTCAGTAGAACTTAATTTTAGTACAGCAGAAGCTAAGACTATTACTATAACCAGTTCAGATGGAACTATACTATGGGGCGGAGATGTAGACCAGACAGCCGCTAATCAAGGTTACTTAACTACCGCACAAAATTTTTATCTAGGTTTTAATCATAGAGGCTTCGATGGTGGAGATAACATAACTATAGCTGTAACTCAATTCAGTTCTCCTGGAACGATGGACTGTGTTTTAAGAACTAAATCAGGTACTAATTCTTTACTTGGAAATCCACATACTGGTTGGCTAGGCACAGATGGAGCAGAATATGGTTATCAACTTGCTGGGGGTGTCAGACCGAGAGTTAGTGTAGTTGACTATAAACATGAAATAGCAGCAGGAAATTTAGAAAGTCATGTAGTTTTACCGGGGTTTGGTGAAAGAGATTCTATTCAACTTCCTGTAGGTGGTATAGGTGAAGATATATGGGAAGGAGTGGCAACAGTAATTCCTCACCCCGCTGTAGCAGGTGAACAAATGACTGTAGTAAGTACCAGCGTCGAAGATGGTGTTGCGGGAACAGGTGTAATAACAATTAGGATTCAATATATTCAAGCAAGTGATGGCCAAGAAGCAACTGAAGATATAACAATGGATGGTACTACCCCAGTTAATACAACTGCAACAGATATCGCTTTCATTAATCACATGTTTACTACTTCTATAGGCTCTAACGGTGTTGCTGTAGGAAATATTGATATATATAAGTTAGGAGATTCTTCAACGGTTTATAATAGGATAATTACTGGGGGAAATAAAGACTTGACGGTAGCTATTAGAATACCAACAGGAAAAACATACTTTATCAATGAATGGCACTGCTCAGTTACAGGGAATAAACCGACAGCCGTTAGACTTAGAAGTACTGATTGGAATGGCATCTTATATAACGGTGATGATCCTGTTTTTATTTTCAAAGACACTGCTTTTCTTGCCGAAGGTAATTTTGATAGAGACTTAGATCCCCCTATTAAAGTCCCAGGTGGGTCAACAATAAAAATATCCGCGTGGGCACAACAGGCAGGCGCATTCGCAAGCGGTAGTTTTGGTGGGTTTTACGAAGATGAGTAACGGAATAATAGAAGTCATAGATGGAGTAGACCGTTCAAAGATATTTGGCAGAGTTCTTTGGAATGACATTAATATGCCAGCTTCAGCATTACGATTAGGTGCTACTGCTCCTGATGCAATAGGTATCTTGGGGGCTGGTGGTATTGAAGGTCTTGGGTTCGATGGTAACGCTACTACAGAATCAATACATGGATCAGCAGAGATTTTACACGGATATTTAGAGGGCTCTGATATCTACTTCCATGTTCACTGGATGCCAACAACGGCAGATGCGGGGAATGTAAAATGGCAGTTAGAATATTCATGGCAGACCGTTAATGGAACATTCGCAAATCCTACAATAATAGATATTGTTGATGCCGCAAGTGGAACTGCATGGGATCATCAATTAGCTCCTTTTGCAGCCATTGATGGAACAGGGATGATAGTTAACTCGGCAGTTATTTTCAGATTATTTCGTGATCCTTCTGATGGAGAAGATACTTACACTAATCACGATGCAGCATTAATCCAAGTAGGAATTCATTATCAGATTGATGTTTATGGAAGCCGATCTCAGATAGCAAAATAATAGCGGAAATTAATAAAAAGGAATAAGTATGCCACCAGTACAACTCAACATATTTGGCGGATTCTACGAAAATTCATCTATTCCACTATCTCATCAGAATCTAATAAATTGGATTCCCCAGATAGCAGAAGGTGAAGCATTAAGTCAAAATGGTTTAATACAACCACAAGCATTAGTTCACTTTGGAACTACTGGAGATAATTCAAATAGAGGTGCAATAGTAATGGGGGGTATTCCTTATGTTGTTAATGGAACTACTCTATACTCTTTTGATTCAGCTGGGGCTTATACAATTCTTGGTTTTATAGCTGGCACAGGTAGTGTATCAATGGCGAGTAATGGAATTAAATTAGCTATAGTTGTTCCGGGAGGTTCTGCATATCAATTTGATAGCAGTACATCAATTGTAACAGAGGTAACTGATCCTGACTATATAATTTCTGATACAGTTGTATTTAAGGATGGATTTTATGTTTACACTGCTTCAGCTGGGGATGTATTTTTTAATTCAGCGCTTAATGATCCACTTACTTTCGATGCGCTTGATTTTGGTACAGCAGAGATTAATCCAGATAGAATTATCGCCGCCCATGTTAACCACAATGAATTATTTATACTAGGCGAAGAGACAATAGAAGTATTCCAGAATATAGGTGGTGCTGGTTTCCCTTTTCAACGTATACCAGGGGCCAATATTCAAAAAGGATGTTACGCTAAATTCTCAATAGTTGAATTTGACAATAAATTTATATTTGTCGGGGGGGGTGTAAATTAAAAGTCTGCTTTTTTGATATGAGTAGGTAGGCAACAAGCAGTTAAAATATCTACAGATGCTATAGACTACGCTATTCAGAAGTTTACAGATGATGAGATATCTAATTCTTTTTCTTATACTTTTACTACTAATGGGCAATTTATAGTTGCATTTACATTTGAGTCAGATACCATTAATGATATTACTTTTTGTTATAACGGAACATCTAAAAGGTGGTTTCAAATGCAATCAGGTATTACTGATAATAAGTGGAGAGTTAGCGCAGTAGTTCAAGCACACGGTAAAATTCTTTGTACTGATACTGAGGATGGTCGTATTGGGTATCTTGATGATGTTTATACTGAGTATGGTGAGCCTCTTCACCAAGAAAGAACTTCACAACCATATATGATAAAAGGCAATTCACAATATTGGGCAGAAAATGAACTATTTATGGAGACAGGTACAGGACTATCTTTAGGACAAGGATCAGATCCACAAATAAGAATGTCATATTCCGATGATGGTGGTAGAACATTCACTGCTGATAGAGCTAGAGCATTTGGTAAAATAGGTGAATATAATAAACGTGTAGTATGGAGAAGATTAGGTAGGGTTCCTTTTAATAGAGTAGTTAGGTTTATTAATACAGACCCAGTAAAAGCTAATATACTTAAAATGGAAGGTACTCTAGAAGAGGGATACAATTAATGACTTTAATAGCACCAAGAAGAAATGAACCAATAGTTGAGAAGTTAGGTACCCCAACCCGTAGGATGATTGAGTACCTTGAGTTAAATTCTGCTGAGGTAAATAAAAAAGTAGTTTTGGAGATAAGTGACTGGAATATGTCAACAACTACTAATGTAGATGTCCCACATGGGGTAACATATGGCGATATTATCTCTGCTAAAGTATTTATACGCAATGATGCAGATACAGCAAAGGATAGTATAAATACCGGAGTTAGTGCAGTAAATGCAACTCCACAGGGGTATGTAGGAACTACAGATAGTACTAATATAAATATAGTTAGATTAACTGGTGGTAAGTTTGATCATGCTGATTATAGTACTACTTCGTATAATAGGGGTTGGATAGTCGTAACATTAAAATAAATAAGGGGATAAATTTTGGTAGTAGAACTGACAATAAATGATGTTGTAGAATCAGCTGACTTACTTTGTGAGGCATATGAAAAAGACGCAATTTCATGTAAAGAACAACCAAATACAGTAGATATACAAGATTCCTTAATTAAATTTATGGATTATGACGATGCAAGAATGTTCGTATATAAAGATAAGGAAAAAATAAAAGGTGTATGTGGCTTTATTAAAACACCCTCTATTGTAGATAGTAAATATATTCAAGCTATAGAAATTGCTTGTAATCCTCTTTATTCATTAAGTAAATATGAAAAAGGTAAAATTTTTTTGAAGATGTTAGATAAAATGGAGAAAGTAATGAAAACAATGAAAATTAACAGCTTTATGATGACAATTCCTATTCATTTTAATAGTGAAAAATGTCTTAACAAAAAAGGATATACACATAAAGAAAACGCTTATATTAAGGAGATTTTATAATGGGAGCAGTAGCAGCAGTAGTAGCAGGTGGAGTAGTATCTGGATATATGCAAAAAAAGGCAGCAAAAAGTGCCGCTGGTGCTCAAGAAGCAGCATCAAGATCAGCTATAGATGAACAGCGTAGACAATTTGATATAACACAACAACAAATGGCGCCTTTTAGGGCAGCTGGAGTAGGTGCTCTTGCGGAACAACAAGCTCTTCTGGGTTTAGGTTTAGGTGCGACAGATCCATACGCACAACAAAGGGAGGACCTACAGGAACAATTACGCACAGCCCAAGCAAGACAAGAAACAACACGACCTTTTCAAGGCGGAATGTTGGCGCAAGCTGTAGCGGCGAAGATGAGGGCAAAAACCACAGAAGATATTGCCGGAATACAAGCAGAACTAGGCGCTTTACCTACATTTACAGCTACAACTGATAGTGCAGCAGAACAACAACAAGCCGCTTTTGCTCGTTTTGCAGACAGTCCTGGCCAACAATTCTTGAGAGATCAACAAGAAAGATCCTTACTTAGAAATACAGCAGCAATAGGTGGTTTAGGCGGTGGTAATGTAAGAACAGCTTTACAGACACAAGCTTTTGGTAGAGCACAAACAGATTATCAGAATCAATTAAACAGACTTGCTGCTCTTTCAGGAACAGGACAGACAGCAGCTACTAATTTAGGGCAATTTGGAGCACAAACAGCTGCAAATATAGGTCAGCTGCAACAAGCAGGGGGGGCAGCAAGGGCATCTGGTATATTAGGACAACAACAAGCAATAAGTAGGGGTATTTCAGATGTAGCTGGAGTGGCTGCACAATCTGGGTGGTTTAATCAGCCACAAAATTTAGGATCAGGTACGAATACCGCTACTACTGGATATAGTACTGGATCACAAGGAACTGGAATAGTGCCACTAACTGGAAGCTTTTACTAAGAAGGAGAATAATATGCCATTACAAACAGCAGCACAATATGAACAACCATCTATATTAGGTGCTATACAAACAGGACTACGTTCCAGGGGTGAGATACAGAGACAGGGTATACTTACTAGGGAAGAGGAAAATTTAGCTAGACTTCGTGATATTCAAGAAGCTCAGCAAGCAGAGCAACGAGGTTTACTTCAAAGAGCTAGAGGTGTTGAGGGTATATCTCCTGAAGAAGCTACGCAACAAGAGGCTATTAATTTATACTATGCAAATAACCCAGACGAAGGGGCTAAGGTACTTAAAGTACTTGGTATTGAAAGAAAAGAGCAAGTAGAGGATTTAGCTGCTGATGCTGATAATATGTTAAATGCTACAACTAACGAAGAAAGATTATTTCTTATTGATGAGCGGGCAAGAAAGATTAGTGCGCGTGGAGGTAACCCAACAGACACTTTAGAATTAAAGGATTTACTTAGAGATGACCCAGCTAATTTTACTCTTGCATTGCGAGGCGCTAAAGCAGCAGCATTAACAGAATTTCAACGTTCTCAGTTAGGTGTTGGTTATGGAAGTACTCGTGCTGGTGCTGGTGAGAAAGCTTTTCAACCTGTAACACTTGTTAATAAAGCTGGGGAGAAGATACTTGTAAATCCTGTCTTTGATCCTAGAACTGGAAAGTCTAGGCTTGAAGAAGCTTCTATACCAGAAGGTTATACAATATCTAGAGAAACTGCCCCTGAGAAAAGAGCCGCTGATATTGCTACAGTCGGGGCTAAAAAAGGTGCTGAGATAACTGGAAAGAAAATAGCAGAGAGGCGACAAGTAGCTGTAGATCAAGGATTAACCTCTTCAGAAGGATTTGCTAATGTAGCAAGAGCAAGAGCGTTGTTAGATACTGTTAAAACTGGTGGATTTTCTAATGCCGCATTAAGGGCAAAGCAAGTCTTTGGTATTGAGAGTGCTGATGAAGCTGAATTATCCAATAGGTTAGGTAAGTCTGTTTTGAGTCAATTAAGGCAGACTTTCGGAGCAGCGTTCACAGCAGAGGAAGGAGCCTCGCTTGCTAGGATTGAGGCGGGCTTTGGAAAATCAACTAAAGGGAATAGGCAGCTTCTAGATCAAGCAATGAAGCTGATAAACAAGAAAGCTGATGAGGGTATAAAAGCTGCTGTAGCTTCTAAGGATTTTAGTGCAGCACAGAGGATACAAGATAACTTAGATTTCACCTTAGATATAGGAGAAGGTGATTTAAACATACAGGAACAAGCGGAATTAGAGGAATTAAGACGGAGGTTTGAATAATGCCAACTCCTAGAGAGGAGCTTAACAGATTAAGGGCTTTAGCAGCACAACAAGTGGTGCCTGTTGTACCGCAGTTAACTGGCAGGGATGAACTTGAGCAATTAAGAGCAAGAGCACAAGCTAGTGCTTTAGCTGCCCAGCCAGTTCCAGCAGATGTAGTGGTTCCAAGAGCCCAACTAGCTTATAGACCTTCTGGAGAAGCTTTAACACCTGAGCAGAGGAGAACACAAGCTCCTATATTAACTGGTATTGCAGAAGGTGATGTTGGTGTACTAGAGCCAATTGCAACACTAGCTACCGGAGCATTAGCAGAACCTATAGCTGGTATTGGTGGGTTAGCTAAAACTATAACATCTGGTCCTGAAGCTGGTGCAGAAACTATAGAGCAAATTAGAGAAGGGCTTACTTACCAACCAAGAACTGAAGCAGGTAAAGAAAGTTTACGTGGTCTTGGAGAAGTTGTAGCACCATTAGCTGCTGGAATTGAAGCAGCGGATTTTAGTGAAGAGGTTTTTGATTTAACAGGGAGCCCATTAGCTGCCTCTGTATTTGCAACATTACCTACGGCAGCACTTGAAATAGCTGGTATTAAAGGAACTTCTAGTCTTAATAGATTACGTAGGATAGCTAAAAAAGAAAAAGGTGTAATAAAAGAAGCTAAAAAAGCAGTTGTAGACAGTGCTCCTAGTGTAGAAAAATTAAAGAGTGCTTCTTCTGATTTATATGATTCTTTAGGTGATTCTGGAGTAGCGGTTAGAATAGAGCCATATAATAAGTTTAGTAGCAGCCTAGAGAGAAAACTTATTAGCGAAGGGTTAGATGCAGATCTTACTCCAAAAGCAACTAAGGTATTAGCAAGAATAAATGCAGAGAAAGGTAAAATTAATTCACTTAATGATATGAGTAAATTAAGAAAGTTTGCACAAAATGCGGCTGATGCCCCTGATCTAAGTGATGCTCGTCTTGGTAAAATAGTTATTAATGAATTAGACGATTTTCTTGCTTCATCAAATAAATCAGTTTTTAAAAATACAATGGGCGCTACTATGGCTGCTGGTAGGCATGGGAGTATAGGTAATAAATTTAAGGCTGCTAGAGATCTATATGGTAGAGCTAAGAGATCAGAATTAATTAATGAGGCTATTGAAAATGCTTCACTAGCTGCTGGTGGAATGGAGAGTGGTTTAAAGGGTGAATTTACTAGACTTATTAAGAATAAAAAGAATAAAAAGTTTTTTAAGCCACACGAATTAGCTGCTATGAAAGAAGTTGCAGTAAGACCTTTAGGTAGAAATGCAGCTAGGGCACTTGGTAAGCTTGGTATATCTGAAGGAAACGTAATGGGTCTTGTAATTGGTGGTGGTGCGTGGGCTGGGGGAATTGGTCCAGCAGGTATCGCGGTTCCTGTAGTAGGTGAAATAGCCAAAAGAGCGGCAATTAAATCGGCACAAAGTTCAGTGCAACGTGCGAAAGCTGCTGTAGCATCAGGAAAAGATGCAAATAAAATTGCTGCCACGTATCTAAGGACAGTGCCTAAAGCTGAACGATCAGTAGATGACTTAGCAGATTTACTACTAAGTGTAGATTTAGATGATGCTAAGAATATAATGGGAGATAAAACGGGGTTTGTTAGAGACGCAGTAGACATTGCTAAAGGAAGCAAGTTTTTAAGGGCTTTAGAAGCAACTACAGTTATTGCCCCCGGATCTCTTGAAGCGGTAAAATAAGATAATTAATTAATAATAAAGGAGAATAATAATGGCAAGACTTATTTTACCCTATCAAAGCGTATATGATTTAAATGGTGACCCAATATCTGGGGCTAAAATGTATTTTTATGAATCTGGAACTATAACACCTAAAGATACATATGCTGATGATGGCTTAACAGTAGAAAATACTAACCCTGTTATTGCAAATAGTCAAGGACAATTTGGACCTATATTTCTTAGTGGTAACTATAGTTGTCAATTAACAGATTCTGCTGATGTCATACAGCCTGATTATCCAGCTGAAATAGAAGCAGCTTCTGATACATCTTCTACAGTATTATTAACTGGTAATCAAACAATTGCCGGTGTTAAAACATTCACTGATAAATTAGCTGTTAAATCTGATGAAGTAATTATTGAATTAGAAGAAAATGATGCATCTGCTAATAATAGAATAACCCAATTAGTAGCCGATGAGGAAAAATTTACACTTAGATTTTCTAATGATAGTAGGGATACATTTAGGGATATATTTACAGTAAGTTCATCTGGAAATAATACACAGTGTAATTTAACAACAAGCTTTTCTAAAGGGGCTGATATAGCTAGTGCAGCATCCTTAATACTAGGGACGGACGGGAACTACTTTGATGTAACCGGAACTGTTGCAGTTACAGGGATTGGGGCCGTTAATGTAGGGACGGTTATAAAATTACATTTTAATGAAAGTGTTCTTATTGAGAACGACCCTGTTAATCTAATACTTCCAGGAGGACAAGACCTAACTACCTCTGCTGGTAGCTCTGAGGTTGAGTTTGTGGAGTACACCACTGGTGGATGGAGACTTACTAATTATAGTGCATTTATTTCAGATGCTACTACAGTACAAACTAAGGTTATTGAAATTGGCGACTGGGATATGGATAGCACGTCCTCAGTTACCATAGCGCACGGATTAACCTATGCAAATATAAGAACCGTGCAAGCTTCGATAATACATGACGATGATCCGCTTACCTCTATTTTAAATGGAGTACAAACTGGAGGGGGATTGGGTGGAGACACGACTTGGGATACCAATAATATCAATTTATCAAGAGTTGCCGGGGGAAATTTTGACAATTCAGCCTATAATGCAACTTCTTTTAATCGTGGATGGATAACAATAGTTTATGCTATTTAAGTGGTAGTAAACCTCTACTAATACTCTGACTAGTTAGTTGGCTTATGCAATTAACTATTAAAATTTAATGAGATTATAATGCCTAAAGATAATAAAGGAGAATAACAATGGCGAGACTTATTTTGCCTTATCAAAGTGTATATGATTTAAATGGTGACCCAATATCTGGGGCTAAAATGTATTTTTATGGGTCCGGGACTACAACACCTAAAGATACGTATGCGGATTCTACACTGGTTACACCTAATACTAACCCAGTTATTGCTGATAGTCAAGGGCAATTTGGCCCTATATTTCTGAGCGGTAATTATAGTTGTAAATTAACAGATTCTAATGATGTTACCCAACCTGATTATCCAGCTGAGATAGAATCATCTGTTGATACCTCATCTACAGTATTATTAACTGGTAATCAAACAGTTGCTGGAGTTAAAACATTCACTGATAAATTAGCTGTTAAATCTGACGAAGCAACTATTGAATTAGAAGAAAATGATGCTTCTGCTGATAATAGAATAACCCAATTAGTAGTAAATGGAGAAAAATTTACACTTAGATTTTCTAATGATAGTAGAGATACGTTTAGGGATATATTTACAGTAAGTGCCTCTGGAAATACAGTTGAATTTGAGGGGACAGATGTAATTATAAATGGCGGTAAATTAAGCTATGATAACAGTTTATCAAGTAAATTTAAAGCTGGTGACATTGGTGCAGAAGTAGAATTAGTTAATATTAGTACAGCCCAAGAATTAACTAATAAAACTTTACCTAGTCCTGTCATTGATGACGCGATATCAGGTACTGCTGTTCAAGATGATGACTCTTTTACTTCTCCTTCAGCCACTAAGATAGCAAGTTCAGAGTCTATCAAGAATTACGTAGATACACAAACAGGTGGGACTTCTCCTAGTTTTAGTGCACATAAGAATGGGTCCAACCAATCCGTAACTGCTGGTTCTTTTCAACTAGTTACATTTCCTACAGAAGAATTTGATACAACTGGAGATTTTGCATCTAACACATGGACTCCATCTGTCGCCGGTAGATATATTTTAACAGCAACAGTACAGTATACTAACCTTAATGTTGGTAATGACAGGCAGTTAGCGATATATAAAAATGGTGCTGAATACAAGACTGATTTTCAAAACCAAGTGAATGCGGGAGGGGATGAGTCAAATTCATTCTCTATTATAGCTAACGCCAATGGAAGTACTGATAATTTTAAAGTATACACTAGGCATAATAAAGGTACTGATGGAATTGTAGATGGGAATTCTAAATATACATTCTTTACAGGATCTAAAGTAAGTTAAAATAAAAGGTGGATCTAAATCTATGTGTATTAAAAAAGAAGGCATTGAGGCTGTTGATTCTAGATTAGAACCTACAAAGCATAATTAATTATAAAATTTAAGGAGATTACAATGCCCAAAGATAAAAAAGGAGCACAACCAATAATTATATTAAAGTTTACTAATAATAGCTCTGACTATAAACAGAAACGTGGTCCTAAAAAGAAGGCTAATAACCCTAAAAATAGTGGATCGGGTAGTGGGTATGCCTCCACAGGGCGTCCTAGAAAGCTTAAGCCATAATGTCCCCTGAGAAATTATTAACAGACCCTGTGACAGCACCATTAGTTGTTGGAATGTTAATAAAAGTTAAAGACTTTGTATTAACTAAAGGAACGGTTGTAGTTATTATTACAGCTGCAATGGCTGTTGGGGTAGCTGGGTATAAATTAGAAGCTACAGAGGCAAAACTGATAACAATGAGTGCTAATATAAAAGAAATGCAAGGTTATATGTTAGCTATGCAAACAGATATGTATACCATGCAGAAACATATTGCTTTAACTAATAAAGATATTACCCACATTAGGGATGATTTATCTAAATATACTGCTAAAGTTGATGAAGTAATGTCAAAGATAGCTAAAATAAGACGGTAAGATGATTATACAGGGAGAATCTATATATGAAGGTATTCGTTAGTGTTGGGCACGATGTTCGTCGTAAAGGGGCTAAATGTGAGATAATAAATGAATATGAGTACGATCTTCTTATTCCGTTAACTCAGTATCTCATGGAAGAACTGGTGGACATGAGAATTGACGCTGTGAAGGTTTACTCTGATATCTTAGGTAATGCCGTAGAAGAAGTAAATAAGCACTGTGAGAGCGATTCTATAGCCATTGAGACGCATTTTAATAACTTTAGTGATACTTCAGTTGGTGGTTGTGAAACTCTCTATTGTAAAGGAAGTTCTAAAGGCAAAGAATTAGCTGGAGATATTCAAAATTCTCTCCTAGCCAATCTACAAGTAAAAGATCGTGGATTACTGGAAAGAGATAATCTGGCATTTCTCACGAAAGTTACATGCGTATCTATCATAACAGAACCTTTTTTCCTCTCCAATAAAAAAGAAGTAGAGCGATTTCTTGAAAACGATAGAGAAGACAATTTAAGAAATATAGCATATTCAATTGCCATCGGGGTAAAAGATTACGTAAATAAAGCGGAAAAAGAAGGATAATATATGTGGGATTTATTGAAAAATGGTATTGGTTCTACTGTTGGTAGTATAGGCAAAGCTATTGATGACTGTGTTACTAGTGATGAAGAGAGGCTGTCTTTAAGGAATGAACTTGTTTCTATAGAAGGAACTATCGGGAACCAAATAAGAGATTTCCAGAAATCCATGGAGCAGGAGATTACAAATCGAGTAAAATCAGACAATGCGAGTGGTTCTTGGTTAACTAAAAATATTAGACCTATGACTTTAATCTTTCTAATGGTTAATACTATGCTTCTTATGTGGGCAACTATTTTTGGGGACTTACCAAAAGATAAAGTAGACATGCTTAAAGCTTGGATACCACTGTTAATTTCTCTTGATGTTGCAGCAGTTACTTTCTATTTTGGTAGTAGAGGAATGGAGAAAATAAAAGCATTATTACCTACTTAAGTAAATAAAGGGGCTCTGCGAAAGCAACCCCATTATCTTTAAGTTTTATATAATAACTATTATATACTGTATCCCCCTCCTATGCCTAATCCACCTAACCCAGTATAGTTATTTATTCCAGCTTGGCCTGTATAACTACCTACCGTATACTGTTGTTGTAGACTATATAGCCTATCCTGCTCGGCTTGGAGCTTTAGTAAAGAAGGGGCATCTTTCTTTTTTCCTTTTTTTATTTGATCTACAATTCGTGTGGATATAAAAAGTAAATCCGCCTCATTCTGTTCTCTTACTTTAGATTTAAGTTCAACTACTTCAGATTTAAGTTTATCATTATCTTTTACTTGACTCTCCACATTACTCGTTATATTACTTAGTTCAATTGTAAGTTTAGCTAAATTACTTTCAGTTTTTTCTATTATTTCTTT
>DAOVVF010000052.1 GCA_030632225.1 Candidatus Parcubacteria bacterium | reverse complement strand
TGAGTTAAATAAGATTAGGCCAAAAACTCCTAAGTATGTTAGTTGGATTTTAACTAGTCTAGTTTTGTTAATAATTGTAGTTGGTACAGAACTGTTACTTCGTTATCTGGCTATGCAATCTTTTTGGCCAGAAATGTCTATCTATTGGTCAACCTGGTTATGGAGATTTGTTCTACTAGGTATTTGGATATATTTAGCTAAGTCACAGTTTAAATTAGCTGATGATAAATTAGTAGTAATGACAGTTATCTCTTTTTCTTTAGCAGTAGTTGTTTCAGCTATTATTAAGATAGTATATATTCAAGCAGCCTGGACTTGGTTAAACTTATTAGTTGAACCAATCTGGATGTTATTGTTAGTAGCTTTAGTTAGTTTTTTATCTATCAAATTTATATATAAAAATAAATAATTAAAATAAAAACAATATGTCAGAAATTAAACCAGACAAAAAGGACATTGAAGACAATAAGGTTATAGCTGCTTTAGGCTATGTCTCTATTATCTGTTTTGTACCTTTGTTTTTGAAGAAGGATTCTAAGTTTGCTCAGTTTCATGCTAAGCAAGGTTTAATCCTCTTTATTATGGAGCTATTAGGCTTCTTACCATTAATTGGTTGGGTTCTTTTTGTTATCGCAGTTCTCTTCGCTATCTGGGGTATCAAGAGTACTTTAGAGGGCAAGTATTGGAAGATGCCTATACTAGGAGACTTTGCTGATAAATTAAATATCTAGTCAAAATATGCCAAAAAAGAAATTTATTCTTTGGTTCAAAGATATTAGAATCAAAGATGTTCCTAAGGTTGGGGGCAAAAATGCTAGCTTGGGGGAGATGTACTCCAAATTAACCAAGCAGCATATTAATATTCCTAATGGTTTTGCTGTTACAGCAGATGCCTATGATTATTTTATAACCTTAACCGGAGTTAAAAAAGAGATTAGAAGGATATTAAAGGATTTAAATACCCATAATCTGCATAATTTACAAGCTAGGGGTAGGCAAGTCAGGCAAGCTATACTTAATGCAGAATTTCCAGATGATTTAAAGCAGCAGATAGTTGAACAATATCATAGGCTATCCAAAGAATTTAAAGTAAAAAATGTAGATGTAGCTGTTAGATCATCTGCTACGGCTGAAGATCTACCGGATGCTTCTTTTGCCGGACAACAGGAAACTTACTTAAATATAGAAGGTCCTAAAGAATTGTTAGATGCTTGTAGAAGGTGCATGGCTTCTTTATTTACCGACAGAGCTATTTCCTACAGGGATGATAAGGGTTTTAATCACTTTAAAGTAAAGTTATCTATCACTGTCCAGAAGATGGTACGTTCTGATTTAGCTACTTCTGGTGTGATGTTTTCCATTGATACAGAATCTGGCTTTAGAGATGCTGTATTAATTAACGCCATCTATGGTTTAGGAGAATATATTGTCCAAGGTATGGTTAATCCTGATGAATACTATGTCTTTAAACCTACTTTAGCTCAAGGATTTAAGCCAATTATTTCTAGAAGTGTTGGTCTAAAGAAAAAGAAATTGGTTTATGATAGTAAGTCTAAAGATAATACCAAAAGCTTAATAGTTTCTAAAGAAGATCAGGAAAGATTTGCTTTAAGTGAAGCTGAAACAATACTCTTAGCTAAATGGGCTGTTGCTATTGAAAAGCATTACCAGAAGCCAATGGATTTAGAATGGGCTAAGGATGGTAGAACTAATAAACTATATATTGTCCAAGCTAGACCAGAAACAGTTCGTTCTCAAGATGATCCTAATACTTTAATAGAGTATAAGTTAAAAGAAAAGGGCAAAGTACTTACTTTTGGTGCTTCAGTGGGCAACAAGATAGGCCAAGGCAAAGCTAATATTATCAGAAATGTAAAAGGTATTCATCAGTTTAAGAAAGGAGAGGTCTTGGTTACTGAAATGACTGATCCTGATTGGGAACCTATTATGAAAATAGCTGGCGCTATTGTTACTAACTCAGGTGGTAGAACTTGTCATGCTGCTATTATCTCTCGTGAACTAGGCATTCCTTGTGTAGTGGGTACTAGAAATGCTACAGAGAAGATAAAGCAAGGGCAGAATTTAACTGTTTCTTGTGCTGAAGGAGAAAAAGGCTTTATCTACAATGGATTATTAAAGTTTGAGGAAAAGAAAACTAATCTAAAGACTGTTAAAAAGACTAAGACTAAGATAATGATGAATATTGGTAATCCAGAAATGGCTATGGCACAAAGCTTTATCCCTAACGAAGGAGTTGGTTTAGCCAGAGAAGAGTTTATCATCTCTAATTACATCAGAATTCATCCCTTAGCTTTGTTAAATTTTAACAAGTTAAAAGATAAAGTAGCTAAAAAGCAAATAGGTAAATTAACAGCAGCTTACAAATCTAAATCTGAATTCTTTGTTGATAAATTAGCTGAGGGTATGGCTAGAATTACAGCTAGTTTCTATCCCAAAGATGTTATTGTCAGGCTTTCAGATTTTAAATCAAATGAGTATGCTAATTTAATAGGTGGTAAGCAATTTGAACCAATTGAATCTAACCCAATGATTGGCTGGAGAGGTGCTAGTAGATATTATGATCCAGCATACTTACCAGCTTTTCTCTTAGAATGTAAAGCTCTAGTAAAAGTTAGAAAAGAAATGGGTCTAAAGAATTTAAAGATAATGGTTCCTTTTTGTCGAACTATAGAGGAAGGCAAGAAAGTATTAAAGATTCTAGCTGATAATGGATTAAAAAGAGGAGTTGATGGTTTAGAGGTTTATGTTATGTGTGAAATACCTTCCAATGTTATTTTAGCTGATCAGTTTGCTCAGATCTTTGATGGTTTTTCTATAGGATCCAATGATTTAACCCAATTAACTTTAGGTGTTGATAGGGATTCTGAATTAGTAGCTCATGTCTATGATGAAAGAAATAAAGCAGTTAAAGATTTAGTAGCTCAAGTTATACAAGTAGCTAAGAAGCATAAGAGAAAAATAGGTATTTGTGGGCAAGCTCCTTCTGATTTTCCAGACTTTGCCCAGTTTTTAGTAGAACAAGGTATAGATTCTATCTCTCTTAATCCTGATACAGTGATAAAGACTACGATAGCTATTAAACAAACTGAAAGGAAAAAGAAAAGAAAGTAATATAAAACCCCTGTTAAGCAGGGGTTTTTTAATTTCTTGCTTTCATTTTCTTTAGAGCTATTTTCAACCAAATAGAATATTTATTCGGATATCGTTTAATATCTTTTTTTAAGTCTATCAGAGAAATCCATTTGTAATTCATAACTTCTTTAGGATTTGCTTTTAGTGGTCCATTATATTTACCGATAAAAACACAGTCATATTCATTTTCTATCAGACCATTAGTAAATTCAGCTTTATATATAAAACAAAATAATTTTTTTAGAGGGCAGTCAAAGCCCATTTCTTCTTGCAGTCTTCTATGTATAGCTTGTTGGTAAGTTTCATTAGGCCGAGGATGACTGCAAACAGTATTAGCCCAGATGCCACCAGAATGGTATTTACTCTTAGCCCTTTGTTGAATAAGTAGTTCCCTTTTAGAATTAAAAACAAAAATAGAAAAAGCTCGATGTAACCAACCTTTCTGATGAGTTTTTATTTTCTCAGCTACACCAATTTTTCTATTATGCTTATTAACTAAAATTATCTGTTGTTTAGCCATTATGGTAAGTTATATTGACATATTAGCCAATATCAGAGAAAATGTAAACAAATAATTAATAAGGGAGAGGTGGCTGAGTGGTCGAAAGCGCTTGCTTGGAGTGCAAGTGAACGGGCAACCGTTCCGCAGGTTCGAATCCTGTCCTCTCCGCCAGTCCTTTAAGGGCTGTTTTTTATTTGATAAATAAAATATATTATGTTAAGGTAGGTTCGCTCCACAGTTCTTTTTAAAGGAGGTAAATATGCATAAGGAAACTCAGTCTAAAAAGCAGCATGTTCCAGAAATGGGCAGAGTAGGTCCAATTTGGTGGCATCATCACGGTCGTAAGATAAGAGTTGATAAAGTAAATTCTACTCATTATCGTCTCACTCTAGCAGGTAATGCCGCTCATCTCATAATTGAGAGCCACAGAATTAACAGACAAGACAAATGGTTACTTTCCTGGAGCGTAACTCAGCAGAGTATACAAGAAGGTGCTAAAGGTACCATTATTTTTTCTACATTGAAATTAAAACAAGCTTTTGGCTTGGCAGATGGTGTTGATCCTAGCAGTCAGTGGCTGGTAACAAGATATGGAGCAGAATCAGCTTCTCAATTCTATTTTATTCGTTGGAAACAACATCTCAACATCCCTTGTCCGGGCACAGGCAATGATGGTGATCCCAACATTTCCATTCTAATTGATGAAGAAATTCAGGAAGCTGTTAGACAATTAATTAATTCTGATCAGGATTAATTATCAAAAAGACCGACTTTATTAGCCGGTCTTTTTATTTAAATATTCTTTTTAGATTATCTCCTAATGTCTTGAAGAAAGAGGCTCTCTTAACTGTTATTTTTCTACTGCTGTCAATAAAATTATTAGCATTATCAAAAGTACGGACAGTTAAAGTATGCTTACCAGCATCTAAGAATGATAAATAAGCTGGACTCATAATAGGTAAGAAAATATCATCATCTAATTTAATATAATGAGATTGAAAACCACTTAAATCATCTTCAGCTTCAAATAGTACACGTAAGATAGCTTTTTTAACTATAGTATCATTACTAATTTTAAATATAGTTAATTTAGGTGGAGTAGTGTCTACCATTATTTTAAAATGAGTGATTTTACTATAATT
>DAOVVF010000131.1 GCA_030632225.1 Candidatus Parcubacteria bacterium | reverse complement strand
CTAATTAGTATCTTTGCTATTACATTAAATATAGTTTTATCATTAATGTTAGCTCCATTAATGGGTGTAATGGGATTAGCTCTAGCCTTTTCTATTTCTAGCATTCTTAATATGCTCTTACTATATATTATCCTTAATTACAAAACACGTAGTATTAACAATACACAAATATTAAATTCTTTATTAAAGATAATAATTAATTCTTTGCTAGCTGGTTTTGTAGCTTACACTACTTTATACTTCTTAGATGATTTAGTTAATATGAATACTTTTATTGGTATTTTTACACAAGGTTTTGTCGCTGGTTTACTAGGCTTGCTAACTTATCTAGTTTTGAGTATAATTTTTAAACTTGAAGAAGTTGATATTGTTAAAAGGTTAATTAAAAAGACATTATTATTATTTAAAAATGGAAAACATACGTAATTTCTGTATTATAGCCCATATAGACCATGGTAAATCTACTTTGGCTGATAGGATGCTGGAAATAACAGGCACAGTTGATAAGAGGCATATGAAGGATCAATTGCTTGATCAAATGGATCTGGAAAGAGAAAGAGGCATAACTATAAAGCTACAGCCAGCTAGAATGCAATGGAAAGATTTTAGTTTGAATTTAATTGATACACCTGGTCATGTAGATTTCTCATATGAAGTATCTCGTTCTTTAGCTGCTGTTGAAGGAGCTGTTTTGTTAGTAGATGCTAGTCAAGGTATTGAAGCTCAAACTCTAGCTAACCTTTATTTAGCCATTGATCAGAATCTAAAAATTATTCCAGTTATTAACAAAATAGATTTACCAGCAGCTAATGTTGAGAAAGTTTCTAAAGAAATAATTAAGCTATTAAGTTGTAAGAAAGAAGATATATTACTTACTTCTGCTAAAACTGGTGAAGGGGTTGAAAAAGTTTTAGATAATATTGTAGCTAATGTTCCTCAGCCTAAGAGTAAAGCTAAAGAATTACAAGCTTTAATTTTTGATTCTAGTTATGATGAATATAAAGGAGTAATTATTTATGTTAGATTGTTTGGTGGTGAGATAAAGAAAGGTGATAAGATAAAATTAGTAGCAGCTAAACAGGAAACAGAAGTTTTAGATGTAGGATATTTTAAACCAGAAAGAGTTTCTGATTCTAATTTAAGTAATGGCCAGATAGGCTATATTGTTACTAACATTAAAGATTTAGTTAAAGCACAAGTAGGTGATACTGTTATAGCTCAAAAAAGTAAGTTAAAAGCTTTAGTAGGTTATCAGGAAACTAAAGCTATGGTTTATGCTGGTATCTTCCCACAAGAAGGTAGTGAATATAATAAGTTAAGAGAAGCTATTCAAAAACTTAAACTAAGTGATGCTAGTTTAGAATTTGAGCCAGTTAATTCTCAAGCTTTAGGTTTTGGTTTTCGTTGTGGTTTTCTAGGACTATTACATTTAGATATCTTTCAGGAAAGATTAAAAAGAGAATTTAATTTAGACTTAATAGTAACTACACCAACTGTAGCTTACAAAATATTCCTTAATAACAAAGAAGAACGGATTATAACCTCTCCAGCTGAAATGCCTAATCCTAGTCATATAGAGCATTCTGAAGAGCCATATATGCAGATAGAAGTAATTACTCCAGAAAATTATATGGGTAATTTAATGTCATATATTATTGAACAAGGCGGTATTCATAAGAATACAGAATATTTAGATGAATCAAGAGTAGTGCTAAGCTATAATATTCCTTTAGCTAGTATACTAGTAGATTTCTATGACAATCTAAAAAGTATTTCATCTGGTTATGCTTCTTTAAATTATGATTTTAAAGATTACAGAACTTGTCAGTTAGTTAAAATGGATATATTAGTAGCTGAACAGCCTGTAGAAGCTCTATCAGTATTAGTGTATAAAGATAAAGCTCATCAGATAGGTAAAAGGATTGTTGCAAAATTAAAGGATGTTTTACCTAAAGCACAGTTTGTTATAAAGTTACAAGCTGCTGTTGGTGGTAAAATAATTGCAGCTGAAAGATTATCAGCTTTAAGAAAAGATGTTACTGCTAAACTATATGGTGGTGATGTAACTCGTAAAAGAAAACTTTTGGAGAAACAAAAAAAGGGCAAGAAAAAGATGTCTAAAGCTGGTAAGATTGATATACCTCAGGAAGCTTATCTGGCTGTATTAAAACGTTAGTATAAAGTAGATCCTAAAGTAAATAGGACCATTGATAGGATTATAAAGATAGAAAGTATAATCCAGACTATTTTAAAAGTTTTTCTTCTCATAGTATTATTTTAACAGATAAAT
>DAOVVF010000129.1 GCA_030632225.1 Candidatus Parcubacteria bacterium | reverse complement strand
TTTGAAGTAATTACTTTAGCTTCCATAGTAGAAAGAGAAGTGCCTAACGATGATGACAAGAAAATGATAGCAGATATCTTTTTAAAGAGATTAGATAATAATATTGGACTACAATCAGATGCCACAATAAATTTCATAACAGGCAAAGGTACAGTCCAACCTACTTATGAAGATACACAAGTAAAATCACCATATAATACATATATACATCGAGGATTACCTCCAGGACCAATTGCTAGTCCAGGCTTAGCTGCTATAGAAGCAGTTATCTATCCAACTAGTAACCCTTATTATTTTTTCTTAACCACTTTAGATACAGGAGAGGTTATATACTCTACAACCTATGATGAACATTTAGATAATAAAGCTAGGTATTTAAAGTAATAACTATATAACATTGACAAAGTATAGTATTCATGCTATACTTTTTTGTTACCTTTAACACTTAAAAAGGAGGCAAACGATGAAGCGCATTTTATGCTTAATCGTTGTACTGTTCATTGTAATGACCATTGTGGTACCCACAGTCCTGGCCAAGGATCATCATCCGTCACGAATAAAGTTGTTGGTCCATGCCAAGCATGAAATTCAGGACAATCTTTTTGTCAGAAACCATTTTATTCTCGGACCAGACTTATCCAATGGCACTTCACCTTTTCTGTATTTTGGTCTAGGTTGGCAACCCAATACTTGGTTTGATATTGAACCAGTACTTGGTTGGAATTTTAAAGGTGATGAATTAATTTATTCATTGCGAATAGCTCCAACCAACAACCATGATAACAAAAAAAAGAAGTGGTACTCTTGGACAGACATTGAAGTTGGTATGCCAAGTCGAAACGGTTACTGGTTTTCTCAAATTCAGTATAGAATCAACGAGTGGTTGGATATCGGTCTGGAAGGAGAGGGTTGGGGTAATTACCGCGACAACAATTCCTGGTGTAACGGTGTTGGCCCAAATATGATTATGAAGTTTGGTAAATGGCAGACAGATATAGCTGTTCGTTTCCAAGACATGGACAACGAAGTCAAACCCGAGCTTTTTATACGACTACACCTTTTTCCCTAAGCAAGGGTAAGCCTCGTACTACTATAGTGCGGGGCTTTTTCTTACTCTTGACAATATTTAGTATATACTGTAATATGTAGCTAAATCACCGTAGACAGTGGGTTTCCGTAAGGTATAAAGCCTACCGAGGTCAAAAGACTATTTTTATGTCTGCGGTATATTCGCAGATTTTTTTAATATAATTATATGGCAAAAACTAAGGAACAAAAAAAGGAAATATTACAAGAAGTAAAGGATAAGCTTGATAAAAGTAAGTCCGTTATCTTTAGTTCTGATACTGGTTTAGACGTTAAAACTTCTCAAGAAATGAGAAGAGAATTAAAGAAAGAAGGAGCAGAGTATTTAGTAACTAAAAAGACTTTGTTACAAAGAGCTACTAAAGATGTTGGTGAAGAAACTGTAGTAGATGATTTAAAAGGCTCTGTTGGTTTAACTCTATCCTATGAAGATGAAATAGCAGGTGTTAGAGTGGTTAACAAGTTTGCTAAAGCTAATGAGGGATTAGAATTAGGCGGAGGTATTCTAGAAGGTAAGTTTATTCTACCAGCCATGGTTAATCGTTTAGCTTCTTTACCAAGTAAAGAACAATTGCTAGCTAACCTAGTTGGTTCATTAAATTCACCAATAGTTGGTATAGTTGGAGTACTAGGCGCTAATTTAAGAAATTTAGTAGGCGTATTAAATGCTATTAAAGATAATAAAGATAATTAATTAATAATAATCAATAATATTATGGCAGAAGAAAAAAAGGACGTAAAAGTTCCAGCTAAGTTTAAAGGCATTGTTGAAGAAATTGAAAAAATGTCTGTTCTAGATTTAGCAGAATTAGTTTCTTTGTTAGAAGATAAGTTTGGTGTTAGCGCTGCTGCTCCAGCTGCTGAAGCTGCTGCTCCAGCTGCTGAAGCTGAAGCTACTGAAGAAAAATCTTCTTTCAATGTTGAGTTAACTAATACTGGTGATAACAAAATTGGAGTTATTAAAGCTATTAGAGGAGTAACTCAATTAGGCCTTAAAGAGGCTAAAGATATGTCTGACGGTGCTCCAGTAGTAGTTAAAGAAGGAGCTGCTAAAGAAGAGGCAGAAGAGATTAAAAAGAAACTAGAAGAAGCTGGTGCTACTGTTACTCTAAAGTAAGTTAAAAAACAGCCCGTTAAAGGGTTGTTTTTTAATTTATGATTTTATTTCTTTCCTTCAAGCAAATCTTTATGTACTGATATAAATGCTTTTTC
>DAOVVF010000060.1 GCA_030632225.1 Candidatus Parcubacteria bacterium | reverse complement strand
TGTCAATATAAAAACAGCCTTTATAGACTGTTCTTTATTTTACTTTAAACTTGCTTTAATAAACTCCCTAAAGAGTGGATGTGGCCTTAAAGGTCTTGATTTAAACTCTGGATGAAACTGCACACCGATAAAGAAAGGATGATCCTTTATTTCTACTATTTCTACTAATTTCTTACTAGGACTGATACCAGCTATTCTTAAACCACCTTCTTCTAAAATAGTCCTGTAGTCCATATTAAATTCATAACGATGTCTATGTCTTTCATCTATTTTAGGATTTTTGTAGGCTTTGTAGCTAAGTGAATCTTTATCTAATAAACAAGGATAGGAACCTAACCTTAAAGTACCTCCTTTATCTTCCTCTTCAGTATGACCTGGTAAAATATGAATAACAGGATTTTTAGTCTTTGCATCAAACTCAGCAGAATCAACTTCATTAGTGCCTAGTATATGCCTAGCAAAATCTATAGTAGCTACTTGCATACCTAAACATAATCCTAAGTAAGGCTTTTTCTTTTCTCTAGCATATTTAGCAGCCATTATTTTACCCTCTATACCCCTTTCACCAAAACCACCCGGTACAACAATACCAGCTACTTTAGATAATTTAGCTATTTCTGCCTTATCTTTCTTTTCCAGTTTAACAGAACTAATCCAAACTAAATCTAATTGTACATTACTATGATAACAAGCTGATTTAATAGCTTCTACTACTGAAATATATGCATCCAGGTTTTCATTATACTTACCAACTAAAGCTATTTTTAATTTCTTCTTGTTGTGTTTTATCTTTTTAACAAACTTTTCCCATTTATCCATCTTAATCTTACGGCCAGGTAATTTTAAATGATCAAAGATAGTTCTAGAAATATGATATTTTTTTTCAAATAGTAATGGTACTTCATAGATAGTCTTAACTGTTAAAGCTGGTATAACTGCTTTTTCATCAATATCTGCAAACAAAGCTATTTTCTCGATAGCCTCTTTTGGTATCTTCTTATCACTCCTAGCTAATATAATATCTGGCTTAATACCTCTACGGTATAGCTCTTTAACAGACATCTGAGTAGGTTTAGTCTTTAATTCAGCTGAAGCTTTCAAAAAAGGTAATAGTGTTAAGTGGATAAACATAACATTCTCATCTCCCATTTCACCATGAAACTGCCTCATAGCTTCTAAAAAAGGCTCTCCTTCAATATCTCCAACTGTACCACCTATCTCTAACAACAAAAAATCTGCCTTAGACTCTGCAGCAGCTTTTTTAATATAGTCTTTTATCTCATTAGTAATATGAGGGACAATTTGAATAGTCTTACCTAGATAGGAACCAGCTCTTTCACCTTTTAGTACTTTTTCATAGACACGACCAGTAGTAATATTAGATAGCTTTGATAGGTTAGAATCAATAAATCTTTCATAGTGTCCTAAATCTAAATCTGTTTCAGCACCATCATCTGTTACAAATACTTCTCCATGCTGGTAAGGACTCATAGTACCTGGATCTATGTTTAAATAAGGGTCTAGTTTAGAAGTAAAGACAGAATAACCTGCTGATCTTAAAATAGCACCAATAGATGCTGAAGCTATGCCTTTACCAAGGCCTGAACATACCCCTCCAGTAATGAAAATGTATTTTGTTTTCATGGATTATTTTTTTACTGGTTCTATTATAGCAGAAAAGGTAAGTGTTTGGCTATTGGGTAATACTAAGTCAATACTATAGCTACCAATACTCTTTATATTTACTGTTTTTTTAAACCATTTATCCTCTATGGCTAAATTAAAGCTACTTTTTACTACTTGAATAATATCTTTAGTATGAATAGCTTGAAATAGATTATCCTTATCACTTACCTTCTTATTCAAACTAATACTTTGCTTGTTTAAGGTTCTAATTATCTTAGTATAGTCTGTATTATCATCTAGTCTTTTAACTTTCCTGAATTGTAAGCTATTAATATTATACTGAGTAGCTATTAAAGCCTTACCTTTTGGTATCAAAAAATTCATAGCATAACCATCACTAACTTCTTTAACGTCTCCTCTTGCCCCCAAAGAAGATATTCCTTCTAGTAATATGACTTTCATAATTATTCTAGAATTAATTCTTTGGCTTTATCCATCTGAGGATCTAAATCATTCTCATAATCCTCAACTGATAAATCTATTTCATAATCAGGCCCAATACCTAAGTTATTAATTGTTCTACCTTTAGGTGTTAACCAACTAGCTACTGTTAATTTTATAGAAGAATTATCTTGTAAAGGAATTAACTGCTGAACAGAACCTTTACCAAAAGTAGTCTGGCCAACTAATTTAGCAATATCATAGTCTTGTAAAGCACCAGCTACTATTTCAGAAGCAGAAGCAGAACCTTCATTAACTAGCACTATTGTATCAAAATCAGCTAGAGAGACTCTTTTAACTGCTGTATGATTAACATCATTTCTTTTATCACTATATGTTTCTCTAACTACTACTTGTTCGGGATCTAACCAACTACTAGCTATTTCTACAGCTACATTAAGGAAACCTCCTGGATTATTACGCAAGTCTAGAATAACACCTTGAGGATTATCTCTAAGTACTTTTTGAGCTACGTTAGTAAACTTATCCGGTGTATCATTATTAAAATGAGTAATAGTAATTACAGCAATATCATCTTCTAAACTATATACAACACTAGGTATATCTATCTTTTCACGAATAATAGTAACATCTTTAGCAATATCATCTTCTTTAGTTAAGATAGTTAAAACAACAGGCTCTCCTTTCTCGCCTCTAATTAGATGTACAGCTTGCGTAACTGACAAGCCAGACACATCTTTATCATCTACTGCTAATATCTTATCACCGGTTTTTAAGCCAACCCTATCAGCTGGAGTATCAGGCAAAGGAGCTACAACCACAATATTACCATTCTTTTTACCTATTTCAGCACCAATCCCAAAAAAACTACCTTCTAACTCTTGTGTAAAATCTTCTGTTATCTGAGGAGTTAGAAAAACAGTATGAGGATCACCTAAGGCAGCTATCATGCCTCCTAAAGCTCCATAGAATAGATCTACATCATTAATATTATTCTTATCCAAATATTCATTATGAACAAGATCCCAAACTTCAGTAAATAATTCTACATTTATTTCTTCATTTTCTCCAAAGATATCTGCTAATTCATTTTGAGTTTCTCTTAGCACTTCTTCAGAACTCTTTGGTTCATCCGAAATAAGTACAGAAGTTACTAAACCAAAAGAAAAAGCTACTGCCATTAGTAGGGTTATAATAAAAGGAGAGGAAACTGACTTCCAGGAAGATTTCTTAGTTTCCTTTACTTCTTCATGATTAGTTTGGAATTGGTCCATATATTACTCTTCTACTCTTTTAATATTAGCTCCTAAACCAGCTAATCTAGCATCAATAGCTTCATAGCCTCTATCTACTTGATAGATGTTAGTAACAGTACTGGTACCGGAAGCTACCAGAGCCGCTATAATCAACGTAGCTCCAGCTCTTAAATCAAAACTAGTTATTTCTTTACCATATAAAGGAGCTGGTCCAATCACCACTATTCTATGAGGATCAGATACTACTATATTAGCTCCCATTTTCTTTAACTCAGCGACATATTTTAATCTACCATCATACATCCAGTCATGTATTAAAGATGTACCTTTAGCTTGAGTCATTAAGACAGTAAAAGGCTGGATTAAATCACAGGCAAAACCAGGAGCAGGCATATCATGTAATTTCTTGATAGCTGTTAAATCTACTTTACCATTAACTTTAATATTAGCTAGTTGGTAGTTATCATTAGCTTTTAAATCTGAATATTCTATATCTATCTTTAGACCTACTTCTTTATATTTCTCTAATTCTAAAGCCATGAAATGAGGCGCTGTATTTTCAATCGTTATCTTAGAACGAGTAGCTCCAGCTAAACAGATAAAAGTACCGGTTTCAATTGGATCAGGCATGATATAGTATTCACAGCCTTTTAAAGTATTTACTCCTTTGATAGTTAAATTATGAGTACCAATACCTTCTATACTAGCTCCCATCTTGGCTAAAAACCAACATAAGTCTTGTACAGAAGATTCGGCAGCAGCTACCCTTAAATCAATATTACCTTGGTTTAAAACAGAAGCTAGAATAATATTCTCTGTAGCAGTTACAGATATTTCACTCATTACTATTTCCTCTTCAGCTGCTTTATTCTTTTCTAAGTTATAGCAACCATTATCTGTATTTATATTTACGCCTAACTTAGCTAAAGCTTTGAAATGCACCTCCAAAGAACGTGAACCTATCTGACAACCGCCTGGTTCTTTAAGCTGGACCTTACCAAAACGACCTAATAAGGCTCCTATTAACAAAATAGAAGAACGCATAGCAGAAACTAGCTTCATATCCATCTTAGCAGGGTCTAGTTGA
>DAOVVF010000155.1 GCA_030632225.1 Candidatus Parcubacteria bacterium | reverse complement strand
TTTCGGAGATTACTTCAAGAAAGAATCTATAGAATATGCTTGGGAATTTGTTACTAAAGAATTAAAGTTAGATAAAGATAAATTAGCTATCTCTATCTTTGGTGGTAACAAAAATGTACCAGAGTATGACAAAGAATCTGAACAATACTGGTTAGATTTAGGTATTAGTGCTGAAAAAATTACTAAAGTAGAGGATAATTGGTGGGGGCCAGCTGGACAAACAGGACCTTGCGGACCTGATACTGAAATATTCTATTGGACTGGTAAAGATAAAGCTCCAGCTAAATTTGATGAATCAAATGATAGATGGGTAGAAATTTGGAACCTAGTTATCATGCAGTACAACAAAACTAAAGATGGTAAATATGAACCTTTAGCACAGCAGAATATAGATACTGGTATGGGCTTAGAAAGAACTTTAGCTGCTTTAAATGGTTTTGATGATAATTATCTTACTGAATTATTCCAACCTATTATAAAAGAAATAGCCAAGATTAGTAATACTAAGTATGAAGATAACAAAAGAACATTTAGAATAATTACTGATCATATACGTAGTGCTGTATTTGTCTTAGGTGATCCTAAAGGAGTCACTCCTGGTAACTTAGGACAATGCTATGTTTTACGTCGCTTAATTAGAAGAAGTATTAGATTTGCTAAACAAATAGGTATTACCAAACCTTTTACTGTTGATTTAGCTAAGATTGTTATAAAAAAATATAAAAAAGATTATCCTGAATTAAAAGAAAAAGAACAAACTATAGTATCTGAATTACAAAAAGAAGAAGAAAATTTTAGTAAGACATTAGCTAAAGGCTTAAAAATATTTGAAAAACTAATCAATACTAAAAAACTAGATGAAAAAGCTGCTTTTACATTATCCACTACTTATGGATTTCCTTTAGAAATGATATTAGAACTAGCTAAAGAACATGATATAGAGCTTTCTAAAGAAAAATATGAGGAGCATTTCAAGAAACACCAAGAACTATCTAGAACAGCTTCTGCTGGTATGTTTAAAGGCGGTTTAGCTGATGATAGTGCTATGACTAAAAAACATCATACTACTGCTCATTTACTATTACAGTCTTTACGTAATATATTAGGAGATCATGTTGAACAAAAAGGTAGTAATATAAATGCTGAAAGAATACGTTTTGATTTTGCTCATGATAGTAAATTAACTAAAGAAGAGATTACTAAAGTAGAGGATATGATTAATGAACAAATTAATAAAGCTTTAGATGTAACTTGTGTAGAAATGACTGTTAAAGAAGCTAAGCAAGCAGGTGCTGTTGGTGTCTTTGATCAAAAGTATGGAGAAAAAGTAAAAGTATATACAGTAGGAGATTTTTCTAAAGAAATTTGTGGTGGTCCTCATGTTAAAAATACTTCCGAACTAGGCAGCTTTAAAATAGCTAAAGAATCTTCTAGTTCAGCAGGAGTAAGAAGAATAAAAGCAATATTAAAATAAACATATGGATATTATTGCTGAAAGTAGAAAATATGCTTTGTCAGAAACTCAAAAAAATGGAACTCCATTATTAATTCATTTAGAATTATCAAAGAATAAAGCATTAGAATTAGCTGAAGAACTAAATGCTGATAAGAAAATAGTTGAAATAGGAAGTTATCTGGCAGATTTAAAACTTGGTCAAGCTATTAAAG
>DAOVVF010000153.1 GCA_030632225.1 Candidatus Parcubacteria bacterium | reverse complement strand
TTATAGTCATAATTCTATTTAAATTATTTAAACAGAAGCAGAATAATAAGATATCCTTACTAGGATTTATAATCTGGATTTTGTTATGGTTAGTAGTCTTAATAGTTTTTTGGCAACCAGATACCACTTCATATATAGCTAATTATCTAGGTATTGGTCGAGGAGCAGATTTAGCAATCTATCTTTCAGTTGTAGTTATATTCTATCTTCTATTTAGAATTTTTGTTCGTCTTAACAAAATTGATGAAGCTATTACTAAAATAGTCAGAAAGGATGCTTTGAAAGATGACAAAGAAAGATAAAATTATAATAATTATTCCCTGCTATAACGCAGAGAAATATTGGGCAGAATTAATGCCACTTTTAAGTCAGGAAAAATATCCTGATTTTGATTTAGAAATTTTAGTAGTTGATAATAATTCTGAAGATAGTTCAGTCAGCTATTTAAAAGATTATTATCCTAATATTAAAATAATAGAGAATATAAAAAATGTCGGTTATGTTGGAGCTAATAATATAGGCTATGAATATGCTAGAAGAAAACAAGCTGATTATATTTTTCTTTTAAATCAAGATACAGTTATTAAAGCAGGTTTCCTACAACCGCTATATAACTTTGCTAAAGATAATAAGTTTGGTAGTCTACAACCTAAGATAAAGTTATGGCCCAAGACTGATAAGATAAATACAATAGGTAATGCTATTCATTTCTTAGGTTTTGGCTATGGTATAGATTCTAATAAAACAGATGATAATAGACAGGGAATAAATAAGATAAACTATGCTTCCGGAGCTGGAGTTTTTCTATCAATGAATGTTTTGAATAAAAAAGGATATTTATTTGATGAATCTATGTTTATGTACTTAGAAGATCTAGATTTAGGTTGGTCTTTAAGTTTAATGGGCTATGATAACTATTTAATACCAGATAGTATTATCTTTCACAAGTATGAGTTTAAAAGAGGTATGAAGCAATTATACTGGTTTGAAAGAAATAGGCATTGGACTATGCTTAAGAACTACAAATTAGGTACTTTATTGTTAATTACTCCAGCTTGTTTAATTATGGAAATAGGGCAATTAATATTTGCTTTACTTAACAAAAGATTGTTACAGAAGTTAAGATCATATTTATGGTTGCTGGCTCCTTGGCAAATAGCTAAACTAATATCTCAAAGACGTAAAATACAAAAGAAAAGAAAAAGAAAAGATAGAGAAATAGTTAAAGATTTTAAAGGAGTCATACTATTTCAGCCTTTGGAATCTCCTATATTAAAAATAGCTAATTTTTTTATGGCTATATACTGGTATATTATTAAACATATTATTTTTTGGTAATGAAAATAGCAGAAGTAACATCTAGTTTTCCACCTTACAAAGGAGGCATTGGTAATGTAGCCTACTACAATGCCTGGTCTTTAGCTACTTTAGGGCATGATGTTACAGTCTTTACACCAAGATACAAACATACACCTAAAAATTTAGTAGATGAATATCCTTTTAAAGTTAGGCGTTTACATCCTTGGTTTAGGTATGGTAATGCTGGTATTCTGCCTCAATTGCTATTTGAATTACCTCAATATGATTTAATTCATTTGCATTATCCTTTTTTTGGTGGTTCAGAAGTTATTTATTTTTTAGATAAAGTAAAAGACTTGAAGTTAGTTATAACCTACCATATGGATGTAGTTGGTAGAGGAGTTATGGCTAAGTTTTTTAAATGGCATACTGAGAATGTATTACCAAGAATATTAGATAGGGCTGACAAAATAATTATAACTTCTTGGGATTATGCT
>DAOVVF010000151.1 GCA_030632225.1 Candidatus Parcubacteria bacterium | reverse complement strand
TAATATTTGTCAATACCTTAGAAAGAGGAGTAATTTAGCCAATTATCTAGTTCTGTTTTAGTTTGAACATAGCCTTTTAATTCAATATTATTGCCTTTATATATACTTAAATGCAAATGTTTACGTTCATTGTCTGTTTCAGAGCTAAATCCTTGCCCTAGTATAGCTATTTGCTCTTCTTTTATTATATTATCACCTATAGCTTGTTTTACACTATCTAACTTAATATGCCCATATAATACTGTAACAGGCTGATTATCTATGTTACAAGATTGAATAATTACTCCACCATAGCCATTTATGTAACTCTTTTGTAGTAATTTTCCATTACATATAGCATAGATAGCTATATCTATATCTTGTTCATTACTAAATGTTTCATAGTCTATACCAGTATGATAGCCTGAAAAGCGTTCTGGACTAACTGGAGAATTTTGAGGAGTAATATATATACCAAAAGGTTTTTTAGTTATTCTTTGCTCAGCATTATTAATTGGTACTTCTTTTTCTTCTTTAATAGTTATATTAGTATTAGTTACTGGTATAGTGTTAGTACAACCAGTAAGAGCAATGCTTAAGAGTATAATTAGGATATACTTCATATAATTAGTAAAAAAATGCCCGTCCTTCAGAGCATTTTTATGAAACGATATAGCCGAAATGCTATAGAAGGACGGGCCGTATTTCGCCCACATCTGGTGAGGGCTTCTGGATCTAAATCCAGTCATAGTACTATTCGGAGACAACCAACCGCTTTTTTATACCACCGCCTAGGGTGGACGCGCACTCTTCATACGGTACCCCTTTGAAGGGATTAGATTGTTCAACGATTTTGACTCTATTTGAGCCAATTAAAATCATACCATAGGTATATAATATTATCAATATATAATAAAAGCGCTAGAGAATACTCTATAAAGTACTGTCTAGCGCTTTTTTCGACCTCTTTACTGATCTTCCTGGATTGATTTACCATTTGCCCAGATATTAACATGAAGCTCTTCATTCTTTGCCTCCCACTTAACAGGACCTATCTTCATGGTATGAGGATTAAATTCTCCTCCGGGCAATGCCAATAAGACATAAAAACTTATAGGCCAGTTTTCTTTGTAAGGTTGACGAGATATTTGTGGTTGAATACCAGTTTTTTTTGAACCAGTAATATTAAGGGTTAAATGACCATTAGTAATTTCAGGTACCGGGTCACGACAATTTAGCCTTTTCATCAAACCTCCTAAGTTTTGAAGTTAGTAAAGAGCAGAGGCTAAGGAACAGTTCACTTTAATTGTATCTGTATTCTATTTATGTTGTCAAATTTAACTAAAGTGTTAGAATAAAAGTATGAATATACCACAACATATAGGTATTATCCTAGATGGTAATCGTCGTTGGGCTCGTCAAAGAGGTTTGACTACCTTCCAGGGGCATCAGAAAGGTTTTAATAATGTTAGAAAAATAGCTCTGCATGCTTTTGACAAAGGAGTAAAGATTTTAACAGTCTATGCTTTTTCTACAGAAAATTGGAATAGGAGTAAAATAGAAGTTAATTATCTAATGAAATTGTTTAAACGTTTAGTTAATAAAGAAGCTGATGAATTAAAAAAGAAGAATATTAAATTAAAAATATTAGGTAATGTAAGTAGATTTGATAAAGAACTACAGGAAGGTATTAAACAAGCTGAATTAAAAACTAAAAATGGTAAAAAAGGTTTACTAAATATTTGTTTAAATTATGGAGGTCATGAAGAAATAGCTGAAGCTGTTAAACAAGTAATTAAAGATAAGATACCTTTAGAGGAAATTAATAAAGAATTACTAAG
>DAOVVF010000037.1 GCA_030632225.1 Candidatus Parcubacteria bacterium | reverse complement strand
GATGTTGTGAATGATGAATTAGAAACTTATGACAAAATGACAGAAAAATAATATGAGTAAGAAAATAATATTAGGCTTTACTGGTTTAATAGCCAGTGGTAAGGGCACAGCAGCAAAGTATTTAGTAGAAAAACATAGTGCTGTGTCTTTTCGTTTTTCAACAATCTTACGTGATCTATTAGACAGACTGTATATGCCTCAGTCTAGAGATAATATGGTTAATATTTCTAAAGTTTTAAGAGAAGAATTTGGACAGGACTTACTATCAAAAGTAATGATTAAAGATATTGAACAAGCAGATGCTAATATTGTTGTTATAGACGGTATGAGAAGACCAGCTGATATACAAGATTTAAAAGATTTGCCTGGCCTTAAAGTAGTAGCCATTGAAGTAGACGCTAAAACTAGACATGCCAGACTTAACAAACGCAGTGAAAATCCTGATGATCAGACTAAAACCTGGGAACAGTTCTTAAAAGACCATGAAAAAGAAACAGAAATAACCATTCCTGATTTAATGAAGCAAGCTGATGTGACTGTTGATAATAATGGAAGTTTAGAAGATTTTTATAAACAATTAGATAAATTAGTAAAATGAAACAATATTTAGATTTATTACAAACTATAGTAGATAAAGGTAATGATCGGGAGGATAGAACTGGTATCGGTACTCGTAGCTATTTTGGTGCTCAGCTACGTTTTGATTTAAGCAAAGGCTTTCCTTTACTAACTACTAAAAAAGTATATCTTAGAGCTATAATTCATGAATTACTATGGATGTTAGACGGAGACACTAATATAAAGTACTTAGTGGATAATAATGTACATATTTGGGATGATTGGCCTTATGCTGTTTATCATGACATTTTAAAAGACAAAGGAGAAACTCCTTTAACACAGGAAGAGTTTATTAACAAGATAAAGGAAGATGATAGCTTTGCTAAAGAGTGGGGTGATATTGGACCAGGCTATGGCAAACAATGGCGTCGCTGGCCAGGACCAGATAATAAGGCCATAGATCAGATATCTATGGTTGTTGATCAAATAAAGAATAATCCTTATTCCAGAAGAATAATAGTATCTGGCTGGAATGTAGCTGATATACAAACTTTAGTTAAAGGCAAACGTAGTGCACCTCCTTTATGTCATACTATTTTTCAATTCTATGTCATGAAAGGTAGATTATCTTGCCAACTCTATCAACGTAGTGCTGATGTTTTTCTAGGAGTACCTTTTAATATTGCTTCCTACTCTTTACTAACTATGATGATGGCTCAAATAACTGGATTAAAGCCAGGAGAGTTTATTCATACTTTTGGTGATGTCCATATTTACAACAATCATATGGAGCAGGTTAAATTACAATTATCTAGAGAGCCTAAAATATCACCTACTATGAAACTTAATCCAAAGGTTAAAGATATATTTGGATTCAAATACGAGGATTTTACTTTAGAAAACTATAATCCTCATCCAGCAATTAAAGCACAGATAGCAGTATGAAGATAAGTATAATTTGCGCTATTGCTAAAGATAGAGGCATTGGCAAAGATAACAAACTATTAGTTCATTTACCTTCTGATTTACAACACTTTAAGGAAATTACTCAGGGACATATGGTTATTATGGGACAAACTACTTATGAGTCTTTAAGCGGTCCTTTGCCTAATAGGGTTAATGTTATTCTAACTAAAGATGATAATTTTAAAGCAGATAACTGTATTATAAAATACTCCATAGAAGAGGCTTTAGAATATGCTAAACAATCTGGTGATGAAGAAGTTTTCTTTATCGGCGGAGCTTCTATTTATGCTCAAGCTATTAAATTTGCTGACAAATTGTATTTAACATTAATAGATGCTACTTATCCAGCTGATACTTTTTTTCCTGACTATTCAGAATTCAAGAATGTTCTGTCTGAATCAGAAGAGCAGGAACATAAGGGAATTAAATTTAAGTATGTAGAATTAACTAAGTAATGGAGATTAAATTTAAAAAAGTAAATGACAAAGTAGTAGAGCCTACTTTTAGCTATAATAATGCTGCTGCTATGGATTTACACTCTGCTGAAGATTTAGTACTTAAAGCTGGACAACAAGCAGTAGTTAAGACTGGTATTGCTATGGCTATTCCTCAAGGCTATTGGGGTGATATTAGAGATAGAAGTGGTTTAGCAGCTAAGCATGGCTTACATTGTCTAGCTGGAGTAATAGACTCTGACTATCGAGGAGAGATTCAAGTAGTTTTAATTAACTTAAGTAAAGAGAATTACAATATTAAAGCAGGAGATAGAATTGCTCAGATGATAATCAGTAAGCATGAGCAAGTTAAATTACAAGAAATAGATAATATAGATGACACTAAGAGAGCTGAAGGAAATTTTGGTTCATCTGGCTACTAAGTATATTTTTTGATATATTAAAGGTATGAAAGGTAAATTTATTGTTTTCGAAGGTGGTGATAAATCGGGTAAATCTACCCAGATTAAGCTATTGCAGAAATATTTAAAAAAGAAAGGACATAAAGTACTGTTAACCAGAGAACCGGGTGGTAAAGGTTCTGTTATTGCTGAGAAGATCAGAAAGATTATCCTTAACAAAAGGCATAAAGAAATGGATAAACGAGCTGAATTACTATTATTCTTAGCTTCTCGAGCTCAGCATGTTATGGAGACAGTTAAACCAGCCTTAGAACAAGGTAAGATAATTCTTTGTGACCGTTTTGATGCTTCTACTTATGCCTATCAAGCAGCAGCTCGTAATCTAGATCCAGAAGTAATTAAATATGTTAATAACTGGGCTAAATATGGTTTAGAACCAGATTACAGTATCTACTTAGATATTACACCAGAAGAGGCTGCTGAACGTCGTCGTGATGAAAAAGAAGATAGATTAGATTCAGAAGCTAGAGAGTTTCATGAATTAGTACGACAAGGCTATTTGCAACAAGCTGAAGAGAATGGTAATTGGCTAACTGTATCTGCTGTTGGAGATATAGAAGCCATAGCTAAACAAATACAAGCAGGGATTGATAAAATACTATGAGTAAATATGAGACAATTATTGGCCTAGAAATTCACTTACAGCTGAAGACTCAGTCTAAGATGTTTTGTAGTTGTGCTAATAAAGACAATGCGGAAGTAAATGCTTTAGTTTGTCCTGTTTGTTTAGGACATCCGGGTACTTTACCGACAGTTAACCAGGAAGCTATAAAGCAAGGACTAGTTATGGCCTTAGCTTTAAATTGCAAGATAAATACTAAATCTAAATTTGATAGAAAAAACTATTTCTATCCTGATTTACCTAAAGGCTACCAAATATCTCAATTTGATATACCTTTAGCTTTAAATGGCTATTTAGCCATTGACAATACTAAGATAGGTATTGAAAGACTTCATTTAGAAGAAGATGCTGCTAAGAATATCCATAAAGGTGGACAGACCTTAACAGATTTTAACAGAGGAGGTACTCCTTTAGCTGAAATAGTTACTAAACCTGATTTTAGAAGTCCTCAACAAACTACAGAGTTTCTACAACAACTTAGATTAATAGCTCGTTATCTAGGCGTATCTGATGCTGATATGGAAAAAGGCCATTTAAGAGTAGATGCTAATATTTCTTTAAGGCCAGTGAAAGATAAAAAGCTTTATCCTAAGATAGAAATAAAGAACTTAAATTCCTTTAAAGCAGTAGCTAAAGCTTTAGTTTTTGAAGAAGAGAGGCAAAAGAAGCTATGGGACAGGAAAAAAGCTCCTCAAGATACAGAAACCAGAGGCTGGGACGAAGATAAGGCTAAGACTGTGCTACAACGTGGTAAAGAAGGCTCTGCTGATTACAGATACTTTCCTGAACCAGATTTACCACCTTTAATAATAACCAATCAGCTATTAGATGAAGCAAAGGCTAGTTTACCAGAACTACCTTTAGCTAAACAAAAAAGATTTACTAAAGAGTATAAGTTAAGGGATAAAGATGCCAAAGTATTAGTTAATCAAAAAGACTGGGCTAACTATTATGAAGGAGTACTGTCTGATTTACGAGCTTGGCTTTTTAAGGCTAATGGTTTGCAGGCAGATAGCCCTAAAGCATCTCAATTATGGAACAAGCATAAAGAAAAACTAGCTAGATTAGCTTTTAATTGGATTACTACAGAATTATTTGGTTCAGTAGATGTTAAAGAATTAAAGATCAGTGGAGAAAATATGGCTGAATTACTTAGTTTAATCTATGAAAAGAAAATAAATTCTTCTGCTGGACAGAAGATATTAAAAGAAATGATACAAGGTGCTGATGATGATCCTTCCCGTATTGCGGAAAGATTAAATTTAGCGCAAATAGATGACGATAGCACTTTAGAAGATTTAGCTATTAAAGTTATCATGTCTAATCCTGAACAAGCTAAACAATATAAAGCTGGTAAAGAAGCTTTACTTAAATTTTTTGTCGGTAAAGTAATGCAAGAATCCAAAGGTAAAGCTAATCCTCAAAAAGTAGAGAGAATATTAAAGAAGAAGCTATAATGACTAAGAAAACAACTAAAGAATTTACTGCTAAAGTTGATGAATTAGTTAAATTATCTAAACCACGTATAGCTTTTGGCCTATTAGAGCCTGATAAGGAAATTTTAGCTAGTCTGCAGAGAAGTCAGAAATATGCAGATATAGTTTTAGTTGGCCCTAAGAATATTGAGAGCATCAAAGATTTTGAGCTAGTAATTAGTGAAGAGCCAGAGAAGAAAATAGCTGATATGTTGTTTAATAAAGAAGTAGAGGGAATTGTCAGAGGCACTATAGATGATTTGAAAACATTAGAAGCATATAGTAATTTAAGTGATCAGACTTTTGGAGCTAATCCTGGCTTAATGGAAACTGTTGACGGGCATCAATTTTTTCTAGCTTTTATAGGCAATTTAGAGGCTTGGAATAATAAAGAAAAGTTAGCTAAGGTTTTACTTATTGCACAGTTTATGAAAAATTGGACTATTAAGCCTAAAATAGCTTTATTAACTGGAGTCAGGCATGAAACATATAACAATACACAGACTGATAAATTAGCAGTCAGAAAAATGCTTAACAAAACCTATGAAGATGCTCAGTATTTAGAAAAAGAACTTACTAAATCAGGTTTTGATGCTAAAAATTGGGCTATTGATTCTAATTTAGCACTTAAAGATAGCTATAACTTAATAGTGCCGCCTAACGGTATGGTAGGCAATCAAATGTTTAGAATGATTCTGGTTGGTGGAGGCAAGATACTGACTGCTACTAGAATGGGTTTTAGCCAGCCTTATGAAGATAATAGTCGTAGTGAAAAAGATTTTGATTTTCATATCAAGTGGTTAGTGGCTATGATTAATCAAAAGAAATCTAATGGTTAATAGTAATTACAAGCTTTTTAAATGGGGCCCTTCTGATGGTAATATCATATATCTTGGTATAGCCATGGAAGCTGTTGCGCCTTATCCTAAGCTACTAGGTGGTAGCTGGCCTGATTTTTTATTTTATTTTAAATCAGGTAAATGTTTATTTATCGCAGAAGAAAAGAAATTACAGGACAACGGAGCCTGGCTTTTTAAAAAATACGTTTTAGATAAAAAGAAATTAAAAAAGTTATATAAAGATTGGTTAACTCAGGCTAAAAAAATAAAGCAATATGAAAAGCTTTTTAATCAGGGCTTTACAGATTATACAGATAAACAGTTTTATAATTTTTTTCTAGACTGGAAAAAATTTTATATGAAGTTTTGGCTACATGGCTGGTTACCTGAATTAAGTAATTGGGGAGGGGAAAAATTGTTACAAGATAAATTAGTTAGTAAATATTCAGATTATTTTGTAGAAATATTTGAAGCCTTAAGTGTTCCAGAAAAACCTTCTT
>DAOVVF010000082.1 GCA_030632225.1 Candidatus Parcubacteria bacterium | reverse complement strand
TTTAATCTGGCCAAGGCTCTACCAAGTAATTGTAGAACATTAACATTTAATTGTTGTAGAGTAATTTGAACAATACGATGTATATTAGCCCCCTTGTTTTTTAAGTCAGCTGTAGCGGCTAAAGTCTGATAATTAGTAGCTGGATTAACAAAACCATGAGTGTCAGTAATAATACCAGTAGCTAGAGAAGTAGCTATTTCACTATTAATATCTGCTTGCCAGTCTTTTAGTAATCTATAGACAATTTCAGCCGTAGAAGAAGCTTCACTAAGTACTAAATTAAAATCACCATAATCAGGGTTAGAAGCATGATGATCAATATTAATTAAAGTAAATTTAGAAGGAATAGCTGTCATTAATCCATCAACACCAGCATATTCTAAATTACTGCAATCAACCATAATAACAGTATCATAGGCTTGTTGAAAAATTCTATGATCATCAGTCAATAATTCAACATTAGGTAGGAAGTTTAAAAAATTTGGAGCAGGATCTAAACAAAAACTAGTTACCTGTTTTTTTTCTTTTAATAGATAATTTAACAAAGCTAAATTAGAACCCAAAGCATCTCCGTCTGGTCCTTGATGACAGATTAACAATATATTTTGAGCCTTAGCTATTTGTTGATATATAGCTTGGCTAATAGTCTTATGATTTTGCATAGCATATTAGTATAGCTAAAAGCTTGACAATAGTCAACTATTGCTATATAATCGTTGACTGTGTGTACAGTATATTGTATAATTTACTATAGTTCTTTAACTTAGGCTTTACCTTGGAGTCGTAATCACGAAAGTGAGGTGAAATTTATACAAGACAGTTGCAGTGGTATCTCCCACCTTTATAAGGAGGAAAAGATGAAAAAGTTTATTTTGATAGCCGCAGTAGCGGCTATCTTCATGGTGTTGGTAATGCCTCCGCCCATCAACGCCGGCGCAAGTTACACCACCACCGACGCAATCTGCAATATCAAATGCGAAATCACCTGGACGAATGCCCAGATCGACGGTACGGACATCGCCATTACTAACCGAGCGACGCCGGCCGCCTGGGTCATCGTGGTCAAGACAATCGACGCCGTGAAAATAATCGAAGCAACTAACGTCGTCGTGTCGAATCGTATATACGCCATATATCAGGACGCCGAGGAACAAAAGGGTCAAATCAGCCCGGTGATTAAAGCGTCGAACTTCGCCGATTATGTTTCTTTTTGCGAAGTAGAAATCGACGTCGAAATCAGCGCCGTTAGCATGAGCGCCTTGGTAACTCCGACTACAACCCAGGTCCAGAGGTACCCCCTCGAGTTCGAGTTCATCATGGAGTCCATGTCAATTTAGCCGTCTGGAGACCAACTCCGGAAACAGAAGTCCCTCGGGAGAAATAATTATCATCATAGATAAAGCTCTCCTCCCGAGGGCTTTTTTATTGACCAAAAAGTTATATAATTATATAATAACTAAGGTTCTTTAAATTGTTTCATCATCGTATTTTAGGAAAGGAGTAAGGTGATGCTTAAGAAATGCATTGTACTGCTGGTGGTGTGTCTTCCGCTGATTGTGCTCGGCTGCGCAAAAGCGGCCAATGCTTCCAGCGACGTGATCTATGGGTATCAGAAGATGGAGCTCCGGATGGATATCTCCGCAGATTCCCATCAGATGGTTATTACCACGCAAGCAACTGTCGCGCTCGGCGGTGACGCGTGGTCAACAAGCTCACTGGCTATCAACGAAGAGATCAACTTTAACACAACCAACTCGAACAACGGTTTTGTTGAGGTGCGTAAGGCGAAAACCATTGACGCGGCAAATGGCAGGGTATACCATAACCCGGTGATTAAAATACCGAACACAACTCAGCACACACATCAGCTTATCGCTTAAGTAAAGGTTTTCAAGCTCAAGCTCTCGGGAGAATATTCTACAACCAGAAAAAGCTCTCTCCCGAGAGCTTTTTTATTTCTGTAAAGCTTCATCTATTGCTTTGTATTTGAGATCACGTTCATCTATTTGCCAGCGTATTTTAGGAGTAATTTTCATAGCTAAATGCTTACCTATTTCATGCTGTATATGAGGGCTAAATTTTTTTACAGCCTCTAAAGCACTGCCTAGCTTATTATCAGGAATAACACTGAGATAAGCAGTAGCATTTTTTAAGTCAGGGGCTACAGTTACCTCTGATACACTAACTAAAGTATCTTTAGGAGCTTCAAAGTCTCTGACTAATATATTATTAATTTCTTGTCTAAGTAGTTCAGCTACTTGTTCTGTTCTCTTACTCATAGCTTTCTTCAAAAAATTCTAGAGTATCACCGATTACTATAATTGGATCTCCTTTATATTCTAATCCAGCTTCATTACCTTCAACTACTTCAGCCACATCTTCTTTACCAGCTTGTAGATTAACTAATTCACCAATAGTTTCTACTTCATTATTCTTCAGAACTTTTATTTTAGAAGTTTTTGTAATCTTACCTTCAGTAACTTTACCACCAATGATCATAGATTTTTTATCAGTTTTGAAAATAGCTAGGACTTCTAAACGACCGATAAATTTATGAATAGTCTTTTTACCTTTAGCTTCCTTTAATCTCTTTTCTATGTCTTCTAATAATTTATAGATAATATCAAAATAAAGGATAGTTACACTTTTTTCATCAGCTAAAGATTGAATAGCTCTGTCTTCTTTAATATGAAAGCCAATGATTAGAGCTTTAGTGGCTTCAGCATTTAAAACATCATCTTCAGTAATCTGGCCTAAACCTTTTTTTAATATTTTTATTTCAGTATCAGGAATATCCATCTTGTTTAAAGATTCCTGAATAGCTTCAGCAGAACCTAAGACGTCTGCTTTTATAATTAAGTTTAGACAAGTAATATCTCCATTAGCTTCTTCATCACCATTACCATTTATCGAAACAGATGTTTGTACAGCACTATGGCTAGTCAAGCCTTTTAATTTAGCTTTAAACTCTTTTTTGTCAGTAATGACTTGTAATATAGCTCCAACAGAAGGTGATTGTTTTAATCCCAGTATTTTAACTGGAGTAGCTGGTCCAGCTGATTTGACTGGCTTACCTTTCCAGTCTTCCAATATTTTAATTTTACCTGGTACATCACCAACAATGAACATATCGCCTACTTGTAAAGTGCCAGCTTGTACTAAAACAGTAGCCACTGGTCCAGCTGATTTATCAACATGAGATTCAATAATAGTACCAACTGCTGATCCAGAGTCATCAGCTTTTAAATCTTCCATATCAGCTACCAAGAGGATCATATCTAATAGTTCAGGAATATTAATTCTCTGTTTAGCAGATATAGGCTGGGTAATTACTTTACCGCCCCAGTCTTCAGGCATTAAATTAATTTCAGATAATTCTT
>DAOVVF010000096.1 GCA_030632225.1 Candidatus Parcubacteria bacterium | reverse complement strand
TTTCTAATGCTTCTTGTACTACTAACTGTATTGCTCCAGTAGCTAAAGTAATGGTTAGCAGATTTGGTGTAGAAAAAGCATTAATGACTACTATTCATTCTTATACTGCTGGACAGAAATTAATTGATGGACCTCATAAGGATGCTAGAAGAGGTAGATCAGCTGCTGAGAATATAGTACCTACTACTACTGGTGCTGCTTTAGCTACAACGCAGGTTATACCAGAACTAGCTGGACTATTTGATGGCTTAGCTATTAGAGTACCAACCCCTATAGTCTCTTTATTAGACTTTACCTTTTTGTTAAAAAAGAAAGTTACTGTTAAGCAGGTTAATGATGCTTTAACTAAAGCTAGTCGCAGCAAGGAAATGAAGAATATACTAGGAGTAACTAATGAACCCTTGGTTTCCTCAGATTTTATCGGTGATCCACGTTCTTCTATTGTTGACCTATCTTTAACTAAAGTAGTTGGTAATAATTTAGTTAAAGTAATAGCCTGGTATGATAATGAGTGGGGTTATGCTAATCGTTTAGTTGAAATGGTAGAAAGAGTAAAATAATTAATAAATATACTCATATTTTGATGATCATACTTATATGGTAATGACTTGTGATAGATAATAGAGAACCCTGCACTATAATGGTGTAGGGTTTTACTATTGACAGAATATGGTTTTTACGCTATTCTATGTTGTTAATGTTCGTCAATAAACAAAGGAGGCTATCTAATGAATGACAGTATTTGTCAGAATGATCCGCAGATTCATCAGCCGTTAGTTGTAGAAGATTGTCAGGGGAAACTGGTAAATTGTGGGTCTGTAATTTCAGCTCAGGAGAAGTGTATTACTAGAGGAGAGCCTGGTTTCAGAATCCAAGTCAAAATGGTCAAAGTGACTACTACTGAACACCGTCAGCCTTTTCTGACATATACCAAGCAGGGTTATGCTGAAGCTCTAGAGGCTCCTATATTTCCCTGAAGTTTTTTAAAAGCGTAACTTATCACAGTTACGCTTTTTATTAGACAAAATACTTTTTTATGATACAATAGATATATTATGGATATATATTTAGACAACAGTTTAACTAAGAAAAAGGAGCTTTTTAAAGCTATCAAAAAGGATGAAGTAGGACTATATACCTGTGGCCCTACTGTATATAACTACCCTCATATTGGTAATTTAGCGGCCTACATCTACTGGGATGTATTAAAGCGTTTTTTAAGTTCTCAGAAATACCAAGTTAAGCATATAATGAATTTAACTGATGTTGGTCATTTAACTTCTGATGCTGATGAAGGAGAGGATAAGCTAGAAAAAGCTAAAGAGCGAGAAGGTAAAACAGCCTGGGATATTGCTGATAAGTATATACAGGTGTTTAAGGATAGTATCAAAGAGTTAAATATTCTACCACCTAGCCAGTATTTAAGAGCTACAGAAACTATTGAGCAACAAATAGAGTTTGTTAAAGTGTTAGAAAAGAAAAAATATTTGTACAAGATAACAGACGGTATGTACTTTGATACTTCTAAAGTAAAGAAATATGGTCAATTAGCTAATTTAGATAAGGTAGAGCAGAAAGAAGGAGTTAGAGTAGCCAAGAATCCAGAAAAAAAGAATCCAACAGATTTTGCTGTCTGGAAATTTTCACCAGCAGATACGAAAAGAGATATGGAATGGGATTCACCTTGGGGTAAAGGTTTTCCTGGCTGGCATTTAGAATGTTCTGTAATGAGTCAAATGACTTTAGGTAATACTTTTGATATTCATACTGGCGGAGTAGATCATTTAACAGTGCATCATCCTAATGAAATGGCTCAGTCACAAGCTGTCACAGGTAAATTGCAAGCTAATTACTGGTTACATAATGCTCATATTAAGTTTGCTGGCGGTAAAATGGCTAAATCAGCCGGTACTTTCATAACCATTGACGAATTAAAGAAAAAAGGCTATTCCCCTTTAGCTTTTAGATACCTAGTATTACAGAATCATTATAGAAGTCCGCTTAATTTTACCTGGGAAAGCTTGAAAGCAGCTCAGAATGGACTAAAGAATATTGTAACTGAATTAGCCTTCTATGAAGAGCCACAGATTAGAAATAATGAAGTGGAAATAGATTTCTATGATGCAGTTGCTGATGATTTAAATACTTCTAGAGGATTAGCTGTAGTACAGAAGATGATAGATTCTTCAGCCTATCCTAGTCATACCAAATTAAAGACAATATTAGATATAGATGAAGTATTAGGTTTAAACTTAGCAGAGTTAAGGAAAAAAGCTCTTGATTTACCAGCTGAAGCTAAAACTATGCTTAAACAAAGAGTTGAAGCTAGAAAGAAGAAAGATTGGGCTACAGCTGATAGCTTAAGAGATAAACTTAACAAGCTAGGAATAGATGTTCAGGATACAGAGCTTGGACAAAAAGCAGTGCAAGTAAAACTTTAGTTCTTTTCAAGACAGAGGAGTCAATTATGACATTTATTACACCTTGGTGGGTAGATAAGGAAAAAGCCTGTGAGGGGCTCAAAGCTTTGGCTGATCGTATGGGAATCCCTGATATAGACGAGGAGCCCGAGGAAGAAGATTCTGAAGATGATTAATTTACTCTTTTAAAGGAGGAATATGTTTTGTGTAAAGTAGCTTGTTGGTCTAAAATAACTAAGGAAGACAAAAGAAAGCAAATCAATATGAACAAAAAAGACAAGAAGCCGCATATAAGAAAGACACGCAAGCAACCAGACGAAGATTAAAATTTAAAAGGCCTGTATATTGTACAGGCCTTTTTACTTGATTAATTATTTATGTTGATGTAGTATATATTTACATGGGAATAGTTTACTGTAAGTAAACAATGACTTCCAAACCTGGTACAGAGTTTTCGAAATTTCATAGGAGGTTCTATTCCTCCGTTCTGCCAGGTAGCCCCGAATCTTTATGGTTTGGGGCTTTTTTTGTTGACAAAGATATATAATATGTTAATATGTCTTTTTGTACATTAATAGCGCACATAGCTCAATGGCAGAGCATC
>DAOVVF010000080.1 GCA_030632225.1 Candidatus Parcubacteria bacterium | reverse complement strand
CCTTATGAGCTTCTGAACCCTTACCACCATGGTTGCCAGACTCAATATACTTCTTAGCATTATCCCAAGCGCCTCCACCTGAAGTCATTGAGATAGCCATGAATATACCAGTAACAATACTACCAACTAAAGCACCACCTAAAACTATTAAGCCACTTGTTTTACCAAAGATTATAATAATTAATATAGGAACCATAACTGGAATTAAAGCGGGTATAATCATTTGCTTTAAAGCACCCTTAGTAACTATATCTACAGCTTTATTGTATTCTGGTTTGTCAGTACCTTCCATAATGCCAGGTTTTTCTTTAAATTGTCTGCGTACTTCTTTAACAATACTACCAGCTGTTTTACCAACAGCCTCCATTGATAGTGCAGAAAAGATATATGGCAAGAGACCACCGATAAATAATCCAGCTAAGACATAAGGATTATCTAATCTAAAGACAATTTCTTGGCCTAGAGCTGTCAGTTCTTCAGTATAAGCCGCAAATAGAACTAAAGCAGCTAATCCAGCGGAAGCAATAGCATATCCTTTAGTCACAGCTTTAGTAGTATTACCAACAGCATCTAAAGGATCAGTAACATTTCTAACCTCTTCTGGTAGTTTAGCCATTTCAGCTATACCACCAGCATTATCAGTAATTGGTCCATAAGCATCAATGGTAACTATAATGCCAGCTAGGGAAAGCATGCTCATAGCAGCAATAGCAATACCATATAGACCAGCAAAGTGATAGGCAAAAATAATACCAGCAACAATAACTAAAACTGGCCAGGCAGTTGCTTTCATACTAACTGCTAGACCTTGAATAATATTAGTACCATGACCTGTTTCAGAGGCTTTAGCAATTGATTTAACAGGTTTGTAGCTAGTAGAAGTATAGTATTCTGTTAACCAGACTATTAAAGCAGTAACTACTAGACCAACCAAAGAAGCAAAATAAATATCTTGATAGGAATGGATAATTAAATCGGACATCATATTTTTGGTTATAAAGAAGAAACTAATAGCAGTTAGCACACCAGCAGCTATTAGTCCTTTATACAAAGCTTTCATAATAGAACCACTTTTTTCTATTTCAGCTACAGTCTTATTTTTACTTAATCTGATAAAGAATAATGAGATTATAGAAGTAATAATAGCGACAGCACCTAAAGCTAGAGGATATAATACAGCATTACTTTTGTCAGCAAAGGTTAAAGCACCTAATAACATAGCAGCTACTAAAGTAATAGCATAAGTTTCAAATAGATCAGCAGCCATACCAGCACAGTCTCCTACATTGTCTCCTACGTTATCAGCAATTACAGCAGGATTACGTGGATCATCTTCGGGAATACCTGCTTCTACCTTGCCAACCAGATCAGCACCAACATCAGCCGCTTTGGTGAAAATACCACCACCCAATCTAGCAAAGACAGAAATTAAAGAGCCACCAAAACCTAGACCAATCAAGTGCCTTACTTCAATAAAGGGTAGAGTGAATAATCCAGCTACGCCCAGTAGAGCTAAGCCAACTACTAACATGCCTGTTACAGCACCACCTAGCACAGCTAGATTCATGGCAGGCTGAATACCCTTTTTAGCAGCTTCAGCAGTTCTAACATTAGTTCTAACTGAAATATTCATACCAATAATACCAGCAGCAGCTGAGAGGGCAGCACCAACTAGAAAAGCCATAGCTGTTAGCCAGTCAGTAGCAAAGCCTAGAATAATAAAAACAACTATAGCTATATAAGCAATAGTTTTGTATTGTCTGTTTAAATAGGCTTTAGCACCTTCTTGAATAGCATTAGCAATCTCTTTCATTTTGTCATTGCCTCGTGGAGCTTTTAATATTTTTTTAATTAAAACAACTCCAAAAACAATAGAGATAAGGGATGCTATGATTGATAGTAAATTTACGTTTAACATAGATTTAATTATTTATCGTTAGATTTTTTAGCCTCTTTTTTACTTTCCTTCTTTTCCTTCTTAGCCTCCTCCTTTTTTTTCTTAACCTCTTTTTTCTCTTTAGGTTTTTCTTCCTTTACTTCCTCTGGTTTTTCCTCTTTAGCTCCCACCTCTTTTTTATTAGACACTTTGTCACCAGTAGCACTGGAAAGAATATCTATTTTCCAGCCAGTTAACTTAGCAGCTAAACGAGCATTTTGACCACTACGACCAATGGCTAAAGATAATTGATCTTCATCAACCTTAACAGAAGCAGTTTGATTTTCTTCATTAAGTTCTATGTCAGATATTTCAGCTGGACTTAAAGCATTAGTAATAAAAGATTTTTCATCTTCATCCCATTCTATAATATCTATTTTCTCACCACCCAATTCATTAATTACTGTTTGGACTCTAGCACCTTTTTGTCCCACACAAGAACCAACTGGATCAATATTATCTTCGTTAGCTGTGACAGCTATTTTAGAACGAGAACCAGCTTCACGAGCTATAGATTTAATTTCTACAGTACCAGCAGCTATTTCAGGTACTTCAGTAGCAAATAGTTCTCTAACAATTTCAGGATGAGTACGTGATAGTATAATCTCTGGCCCTTTAGAACCCATTCTAACTTCAGTAATAAAGAAGTTTAATCTAGTACCAACATTATATCCTTCATTTCTGATTTGTTCTTCAATTGGTAATAGACCATTAGCTTGTCCTAGATCAACAACATAGCGACGACCTTCTCTTTGTTGAACAGTGCCTAATACTAATTCGCCTTCTTTGTCTTTGTATTCATTAAAGATATGATCTCTTTCTGCTTCACGTAATCTTTGTACAATTACCTGTTTAGCAGTTTGAGCAGCCATTCTGCCATACTCTTCAGGTACTTCTAATTTAGTTTCAATAATGTCTCCTAGTTTGTAGTCAGAACCTTTTTCTGTAGCTTCAGAAATCATTATCTCTGCTCGAGGATTAAATTTTTTAATTTGTTCCTCTTCAGGAATTTCTTCTCCAGCTTCTTTTCTTTCTTTAAGTTTTTCAATAGCTACTTCTTGTTTTTCCAGATCTACATCTTCAACTACTGCTTTAACATCAAAAACAGCAGTTTGTCCGTTATCAGCGTTAAAAACTACTTTAATGTTTTGATTAGGCTCACCAAACTCTTTACGATAGGCGGCTGCTAAGGCTGCTTCAATAGCACCAATGACAGCTTCCATAGAAAGGTTCTTTTCGTCGCAAATTTGTTTAATGGCTGCAGATAGATTGTTAGCCATAATATATGGTTTAGTTTATAAAAAAGAGCTAGTCTACTACTGTAAACTAACTTCTATATACAATATACGCTATTTTAGATAATTAGTCAATAGAAAAGAGAGGTATGTAATATACCTCTCTTTAGTTGTTATTCTTTTTTTACGGAATCTACTAGCTTATTTATATCGCAGCTTGTTGATTGAAGTAAGCCAGGT
>DAOVVF010000133.1 GCA_030632225.1 Candidatus Parcubacteria bacterium | reverse complement strand
CACCAGTGATCATGTGTAAAAGAGCCTTTTCACCATTTAATATTTTTTTGATAACACCTAAATCTTTTTTAGGATATTTACGATCTTCTTTAGTAATGACAATAACTAAATCACCATCTTCCATTGTTTCCTTTTTGTCTTTAATAGAATAGCGGTCTAAAAAAATAATTCTACCTAGTTCATCAAACTGAGTAGAGTTATTTAAAATATGTTTAGCTTGCTTACTTAATTTAACATTTTGTTTTTCTAATTCACGTACTTCGGGAGAAGTAACTACCTTACCTTTTTCTAAACGTATTTTTTTTCTTTGTTCACGGTAGAGGATGAAGGCTTTAACAGTCTTGGCCCATTGATTTTGAATTAAAATAATTTCAATAATGTCCTGAATCTGTTCTACAGAAGGAACAATGTTTTCAGTAAATTTATGCTCTATAATTTCAGTAACTATATCAGATAATTTCTTAGCTTCTGACTCATCGAATTCTTGTGAAGCTTTACCTGCTTTAAGAATAGCATGGAATATCTTAATGCTATCAAAATCTACAATAGTACCATCTCTTTTTTTAATTTTTTTAGTTTGAGGAAAGATTTTTTGTTGTGCACCTATCTTTTTACCTCGAGTTTTAAAATATATCTTAGCTACTTGAGGCATATTATTCTCTAATAGCATAATACTAACAGCACTACGGATATCATCAGTAGTAATACTCTTCTTATCTTGGTAAGTTGACTCTAAATATTCAGTTACTTGTTTATATATTTTTTCTGAAATAGGGTTATCCTTTAATCCAGAATTATTAACAGCTTGTTTAAGAGAAGCTTTTAGTTTATTAGGATCAAAATTTTCTACTTGACCGCTTCTTTTTATAACTTGGAATTCTAGCATGGGTTTATGTTTATATATTTTTAGACAAAAAAAGCAAAAATCTTTGGGGCAGAAAATGCTTCCTGAACACTACATATAGTATCTCAAATCATTATAGCACACAATATATAGATTTGCCAATTTTTTGCTTTTTGTCTTTATTTTTGTTATTTTTGAAAGGTTATTACATTATATACCTTTTTATTTAAAAAGTCTAATAACTATACTTTTAGGCTAAAGTTAGAGATATTGCCTGATTTATTGCTTTCTGTTATGATACTTTTGTGGATAATTTATGGCTAAAATATTCAGAAAAAACAAAGCAAAGAACAAACCTTCTGCTAAAACTAGGCAAAAGGAAGATCTTATGGACCCTGTATTATATAACGGGGGTTTGGATAAGGAAAAATATCCTAATTTACCATTAAGTAATGAAAAGAAAGAAGATGCTGAGATAGAGAATCCACTTAATAAAAGATAGAATATAAAAAACAGCCTATTAAGCTGTTTTTTTGTTTAGAATAGTTCTTCTGGTATTAGATTTAGGTCGCTATTAGTAATTCCTAAGCTAAGATAACGCATTATTTGATAGGCTGAGTCTCCATCTTTCATATAATATCGTTTTCCATCAACTGGATTGATATACCAAGCTTGTCCTAAAGCCTCTACTTGTAGTAATATTCTGCCTAATAGTCTGTTTGATAGGTTGTAGTCATAGTTTAGAGACCCAGAACCTAAAGGATTATAGTTGTTTTTAACTTCTTCTCCATCTAAATAGCCATCTCCGTCACTATCATTATTATAGGGATCTGTTTTTAGTCCTTCTTCTAACTTATCACCTAAACCATCGTTATCAGAATCTATTTCGGCAAATCTTTCCTCTATGCCCACTGGTATTTTAGCTAAATCCGCATCAGTAATGCCTAAACCTAATTCTCGCATCATATTGTAGGCAATATCACCGTTCTTCATATATATTCTGTAACCATTTTGTTTAACATACCAAGCTTCTCCTAGCTCTTCTACTTGTAGTAGGATATATCCTTTTAATCTTTCTGCCAGAGAACCAACTGATGGTTGAATAACAGGTTCATCTGGCGGAGGAGTTGAACGAGGTGGTTTAGGAGGAGGACTTACTACAGTAGTATTAATATATATATAGTCACCAGATTTTTTAAATGAAACATTATTATCATTTTTATCTATCACTTTAGTAATATTAGGACCATAGATTATATACTGCAATGAAGCATTACTAATGTTAATAGTTTTATTATCACTACTAACACTAGCTTGTCCATTTAGAATTTCAACCACATCACCATTATCAACTTTTAATTGACTGCCTTGCCATAGACTAAATTTATACAAGCCACTACTATCTTTTCTGATTAAAGTAAATT
>DAOVVF010000083.1 GCA_030632225.1 Candidatus Parcubacteria bacterium | reverse complement strand
CTACTATTCTAGCTTCATCACCACTACGACCTGTATCCTGAGAAGCTGAAGCTGATAAAACATAATATGTATTTGGTAATAGATCTATGCCCATTTGACGAACATATTCTGTACCAGTATAAGGAGTGCCACTGCTCCAAGCATAACCATTTAAAATCTTATCTCTATCATATTGAGCGCCATCACTAGGATCACCAAATATATTTAACCATTCATCAGGATAACCATCGTTATTCTTGTCACTAAAAGAACCGTTAGGTATTAAATTAATACCTCTATTAGCAGCCATCACTATATATTCATGACAACCAGCTTCTTCTTCTGGACATTCACTAGATCGTTTATTTAAGAAAAGATCATTATCATCTAAAGTTATATCTTCTAGCAACCAATTGTCATCATCATCTTGCTCTTGAGAATAGCGACGACAACCAGCTTGATCAGGACTACAATAGTCTAAAGTACTTTCTATATATGATGGACTTCCAATATCTTCATTATTAAAAGTTAAACAACCGTGATAGATTTCACCGTCTTCACAAATATCTCCCTGAAAACGCCAGATATTCTCACTCTGTGTACAATAGCTATACTGTCCTTCTAAACAATTACCGTTGTCATCCTGACGCAAACAAGTTTTTAGATCAGCACAGTATTGCTGACGATTACTAGTTTCAGAAGATTCTAGTACTGGAGAATAGACTAAAGCTTCACATAAGGCTGGCGTAGATTTTAATACCCAATTACCGTCTATTAAATGATAGAAAGGATTATGAGGTACACCATCTACAGCATAAATAGCATCTACAGCAAAAGAGCAATTTGATTCTGGTGCATCTTCAAAACAGTCAATAGCTTGCTGTAGAGTAACTGGTGAAGTAACTGGACTGCGTAAGGCAGATAATTCCCAGCCAATTGGTATAATATTAGCTTTACGTAATTTAACTAAATTACTGTAACACAAAGCATCTTTGTAACAATTATCACTATTATTACGCAAGACATCATCTTTACCAACTAATTGAATATTACCGTCCAATAAACCTTCTTCAATAGCTTGTGATACTGTTCTTTTACTACTAACTGCTTGCAGAAATTCAGCACTAATTACACAATTATCAGGACTACGGAAATCAGCCTGTTGCGGACAAATAGCAAAACTTTCTAAGATGCTATAGTCTTCTACTTTATCTAAAGTAATAGTTTTAAGAGATCTGAATATATCTCTGCCTCTTGGTTGTCTAACATCAGCACCCCCTCTTAACATATCTACTAAATCATCCCTGTCTAATGGATCATCTTCATCACCTCTACCAAATAATGACCAAGTACCTCTTAACCATTGTTTTAATAATTTAGAACTAAGAGTGCCTAAGAACTGATTAGCTGCATCGCTCATAATTCTACCAAAATTTACACCTGGATTTGGCGTCAGTGCAAATAATCCTTTTTTCTGCGTTTCTGCTTGTACAGCTAAAGCAAATTGATCTTCTGATATTTTAAGTATTGTACTACAATGAGTAATTACTTCTCCAGATATTGGAGTTTCCTTATCTTTAAAACCTCGACATTCTGCCGCACTTATCAACAAAGCGTCCATATCAAGTATCTTACGTCGATTTATTTCAGCAATAAGATTCATATAAGTGCCTAAATCACTTTCTTGAGAAGAAAGACTTCGCCAAAAAACTTGAGCACTTTCATGTCCTCTAGATGGATCTAATTGAAATTTTACTAGGTCATTAGTGAAATTATCACCAAATTGTTTCCACTCAGCCTTAACTTTATTCCAATCACATTTAGGTTGAGGAGGCTTAGCAGCATCTATTAAGCCTAGGGTTAAAGTTAATTTAACTTCCACAGATGGATCACAAAGATTGATACCTAAATCATCAAAACCCTTAGTTGTTAATTCACTGACAAACTCTCCTAAAGCTGCATCTTGAGAACTTTGTAAAACATCTTTAATCGACTTTGTTCTGAACAAAGGCTTGCCTCCTATACCGCCTTCTGCTAATTCTGTAGCTACTTCATAAGCTAAATTCTGCATATACATATTTATAGATCTTTCTACTAAATTAGTAACCACACCTCCAATTACAGTATTGTAAGCATAATATATTCTTTCCCAGACCCATTTAGCTGAATTAATTGCAACTACACCAGGTGAAAAAGCTTGGACTGGCTTAGGTGATGACATTACAAGCGGTATAACTAATAAAGTAGCTAGTAAAACACCTATAATTATCTTTTTGTAACCCTTCATATTTTTATTATTCTAATATTTTATCTCTTATTTCTATTAATTCTGCCTCTGTCATACTATTAATCCTTGCTAAATCAGCATTAGGCTGAGTAAGTAAGAAAGCTTTAACCTGATCTGGTGTAGTAGTTGCGCTCCATTGATCTTCAGGTATAATGCCACTCTTTTCTAGAGCTTCAAATAGCATTAATAGTTCTTCGTCTGATATATTATCTAACTCTTCTTGTGTAATACCATTTTCTAGTAGAAATTTCCTTAGCTCAGCCACTACAGCATCCTGCAAAGTAAGTTCTGGATCTAAAGCTACATCCTGTACTATTTCTGATAGCTTTGTTTGCGGAGTAATTAACTTTAATAAATTACAGTTCTGTCCTTTAGGACATAAAGGATCATGTCCACTAGTAGCTTCTTCATAATCTGAATAGCCATCGCTATCAGTATCTGGCAAGAACATACTGGTTCGATATTGATATAGCTCTTGATAATCTGTTAAACCATCCTGATCTGTATCATTATTCTTTAATTCCTCTATATTCTGCGTATCATTATTATTTTGGGTTAATTGATCTTGTACCCAGCCTGGTATATCATATGAAACTGAACCAGAAATATTTCCATATATGTAGCTAAAGCCTAAAACAAGAACAATTATACCAACTAAACTAAAAAGCCAGACAAACTTATTTTTATGCTTTGGCGGGACTGCTTCATCAGCAGGAAAATTAGCAACATAATTACTAGTCATGAACTGCTTTTCATCCGACTCTAAATCACCCTGGATTTTATCTAATTTTTCATCCATTTATAACTGTTGAATTGTATTTATTATAACATAAAATTATAAAATAACCAAAGCATAAAAAGAAAAACTGTAAATAAATTATTTACAGATTAAAATTAAATAGAACATAGAAAAAATTATAGTTCCTTAGTCAAATCTAGCCATTGTTCTACTGTTAATCTCTCTGCTCTGATATTTAAGTCTAAATTTAACTTGCTAAAAACTTTTTCCAGAATATCTTTGTTTAAATTTTGATCAGTAGCTAGATTATTAATTAATTTTTTTCTTTTAGCAGCAAAACCACGGTGAATTAATTGCCAAACTTTCTTTTCTT
>DAOVVF010000121.1 GCA_030632225.1 Candidatus Parcubacteria bacterium | reverse complement strand
GCATACATGGTATAATCCTATTATTAAAGGTATTTGTAGGGGCGACCCGGTGGGTCGCCCTTTCTTTTTCTTAATCATTAATGATTGTATTCAGACTTTTTACCGTGTTATCTTATAAAAGATTTACCATTCAATAGCTTTAACTTCTAAATTAATCTTAGCAATACTCTGGTCTAAAGTATTAACCTGATTATTTAAACTAACTAATTGTCTTTGTTTAGCATTAATATTTTTTTGATAGACTTCTACTTGTCTGTTTAATTCCTGTATTTCTGATCTTTTTTCATTGATATCCTGATTTATTTGCCATTCCTCTATGCTATCTAGATTATCTAAAGTATATTCAGTAGCTTGAATTGGAGTTAAAAAAATAAAGCCTAAAAACAAGCTTATTGCTAAAAAATATATAATATTACTGGTTTTTATTTTTATTTTCATAGTTATATATTATAGCATAATTTAATGATATTGGCAAATTAAAGTTTATAGTGAATTATTTAAGTCAAAATATTCTTTAGCTTTTTTATGAATTTCAGTAATAACTTTGGCTATTTCTTCTTTATTTTTTTCATACTCTTCTATCCACATTTCCCAAGCATGATAACCCACTTCATCATCTCCTCCTACTTGATGAAATGGTCTTAATCCTTTTTTTTCTAAAACCATACCAATTGCATCATTATATAGTTCACATTGTCTAGCGTTTTGACTATCAAAAGTTATCATAGCACCTTTATCACCCGTAGGTTCTATAATACTTAGTTCTACTTGTTCAAATTTTTCAAACTTATTATCTTCAGCTTCAAAAGTCATGTATTAATTTTTTCTAACGCATTATTAATCCTATTCAAACTCTCCTCTTTTCCTAAAAATTCTAATATTTCTGTAGGAGAAGGAGATTGTTCTAAGCCTGTTAAAGCTACTCTAATTGGCCAAAAAACATCACCATTACTTAGATTATTATCTTTAACTACCTTTTGTAGTAATTCATTCAGTTCTTTTTCTTCCCATTTATTATGTTCTGTTAAAGCAGCTAAAGCTAATTCTAAACCTTGTTTGGTTTTTGTTTGGTCACTCTTTTTAAAGATTAGTATCTCAGGTGGATATTGTGGTAAGTTCCAAAGAAAAGAACTTAAGTTTTTTAATTCACCTAAGTAATTTAATCTACTACCAAATAGTTTTAGTAGATCTTCAACTCTATCTTCATGACCAGTTACAAATTGTTTTGTTAATTCAATTAATTTTTTGTATTCCTCTCCTCTGTTAGTAATGATATGTCTAATATGCTCAGCATTAAACCAATTTAATTTATTAATATCAAATATACCACTTGCTTTATTAACTTTATCTAAAGAAAATTGTTTAGTTAATTCTTTGAGTGTAAAAAATTCTTTGTCATCACCTGGATTCCAGCCTAAGAGCACTGAGTAGTTAATTAAAGCTTGTGATAAGTAACCTTTAGCTAGAAAATCTTCTACAGCTACATCACCTTGTCTTTTAGATAATTTAGATCTGTCAGGATTTAACAACAAGGGCATGTGAACAAACTGAGGCATATCATATCCTAAAGCTTTGTAAATTAAAACATGTTTAGGTAAAGAAGGTAACAATTCCTCTCATCTGACTCCGAGAGTTATTTGCATTTACTGAGCATCAACTACATTAGCTAGATGATAGGTTGGATAACCATCTGATTTAAGGATAACAAAATCATCTAGATCCTTACTATCTACTTTTATTTTTCCATAGACAGCATCTTCAACTTCAATATTACCTTCAGGTATCTTAAAGCGAATAACATATTTATCACCTGCTTGTTCTTTGTCACGACAGTGACCATCATACTTAGGTACCTGCTTTTTAGCTTGCTGTTCTTTTCTTAATTTATCTAGTCTATCGGGGGAACAATAGCATTTATAGGCTTGTTTAGAATCTACTAGTTTATTAGCTACTGGTTGGTATATGGCTAGTCTCTGAGACTGCGTATATGGTCCATATTTGCCCTTTTCTTGTCCCTCTGCATATACTCCCTCATCAGGGCTTAAACCTACTAAATTAAGGGTATTTACTAATTTAGCAACAGAACCTTCCACAAACCTTGCCTGATCAGTATCTTCTATACGTAAGATAAAATCTCCTTTGTTTTTCTTAGCTAAAAGATAGCTAAATAAAGCAGTTCTTAAACCACCAATATGTAAGTATCCAGTAGGACTGGGAGCAAATCTAGTTCTAATTTTCATATTATTTCTTACTATACCTATATTTTATCACTAAATAGGGAAAAATAATAATAGCTTTGTAGATCCGGTTAATTCTCAAAGGTTGTCTAACTAACCTCCATAACCATTCTAAACCAAGGCTACGGAATATTTTAGGAGATCTTTGCTGTTTACCAGAGATAT
>DAOVVF010000154.1 GCA_030632225.1 Candidatus Parcubacteria bacterium | reverse complement strand
TTGTTAAACTTAGAAAAGAAAATAGCTACTAATATATTTGGACAAGAAAAAGCTGTTACTACTATAGCTAACACCATTAGAAAGTCTAAAACAGGCTTACAGGATAAAAACAAGCCTTTAGCTTCTTTTATGTTCTTAGGACCTTCAGGAGTAGGTAAAACAGCTTCTGCTAAAGAATTAGCTAATCATATCTTTGGTGGTACCCGTAATATGGTTAGAATAGATATGAGTGAATTTGCTGAGAAATTTAATGCTTCTAAGCTAATAGGAGCTCCAGCTGGTTATGTGGGCTACAAAGAAGGTAATAAATTAACTGATCAGGTTAAAAACAAACCATATAGTCTAATACTCTTTGATGAAATAGAAAAAGCTCATCCTGACGTATTTAATCTATTACTACCTATCCTAGAAGAAGGAGAATTAACAGATGCTACAGGTAGAACAGTTAACTTTAGAAATACAGTGATTATAATGACTTCTAATATTGGCTTACAGGAATTTAATCAGGAAGCTAGTTTAGGCTTTGATTTAGATGAAGATATAAATACTAAAAGTAATTTTAAAGGCTTGGCTAAGAAAATTACTTCCTCCTTACCTAAATACTTTCCACCTGAATTTACTAACCGTTTAGATAATATTATAGTCTTTGAGCCAATTGATAAACAAGCTGCTAGAAAAATAGTTAAACAAGAAATAGGACAATTATTAAAAAGACTAGCTGAACAGAAAATACAGGTAAGTATACAAACTAGTATTATTACTCACTTACTAAAAGCTGGTAATCCTACTAAACAAGGGGCTCGTAGCCTAAAAAGGCTAGTAGATCAAAAACTAGCTAATCCTCTAGCTACTGCTTTACTTGATAAGTCTAGAGATAAACTAGAAGTAAGTATAATTAAAGATAAGATAATTATAACCTAACAATATATGAAGAAAAGCGATGAGAAAACTATTAAATTTTTGGCTAGATTTTATCTGGCCTCAGTTTTGTTTAGATTGCGGTAAAGAAGGTAAGATTTGTTGCGATGTCTGTTTTAAGATATTAGAACTACTACCGCCCGATACTAAGCCTTGGGATAAAGAAAATAACTTTTCTTTTAATGCTTGTTATGTTTGTTTAGATTATGACAATAATTTAGTTAAGAAACTAATTAAATATTACAAGTATAATTACTTAGAAAACTTAGCAGACTTTTTAACTAATATTCTAGCTAGGCAAGCTAGAAAGTTACATTTACCTGCTAATACAATAATTACTAATATACCTTTACACAAGCATAAAAGAAAACAAAGAGGCTTTGATCAAACAGAAATACTAGCTAAGAAACTAGCTAAACAATTAAATTTAGAATACCAACCTTTGTTAAAGAGAGTAAAGAAAACTAAAATACAAGCTCAATTATCTAAACAAGATAGATTAAAAAATATACAAGGAGCTTTTGTTCTTAAAAAACAAATAAGTACTACTAATACTATTTTGCTGTTAGATGATATAGCTACTACCGGTGCTACTTTAAATCAAGCTAGTACTATTCTTAAACAAGCTGGTTTTAGTAATATAATATGCTTAGTATTAGCTAAGAATAGTCCTTGACTTTTAAGATAGCGTAAGCTAGTATAGAAAGTCGATCTTTACACTTTAGCAAAGAAGGAGGCCTAGAATGAAAGCTCTGGTTATCAAAGAAATTACTAATACAGACCGTGCTACTATATCCATAAC
>DAOVVF010000028.1 GCA_030632225.1 Candidatus Parcubacteria bacterium | reverse complement strand
ATAAACATCTGGTGATAATGGTGTAACACTAACCCTGCTTGGTAAACAAGCATCATCATTGGCTCTGGTTTTAAAATACCAGTCAGGAGCTGGATTAGCTACTGTAGGCCAAACATCTCCACCTAATTGAGCATTAAAAGTACCTAATTGAACACTATACCAAGTATCAGGAGTTAAAATAATTTGCGGATCAAAAATGACTCCTTCATAATTACTACCTCCGTTAATAATAGGTAAGGGTGTTATACTAGGATTAATTTCTGTAATACAGCCTGCTCCTCTACTAGTACATTGGAATAATCTGAAATTAGCTGTGTTCTCTAAATCAGCATCTACTACATCACGAGTAAAAGCGATTAATAGATTAGAATCAATATATACTTCTTGAGATGACTGAGCTTCACCTAAACCGCCTTGGTCAATCATACCATCAGGCCATGGTGAAGGAGATTGAATAACATCTTCACCGCAATAATGATATCGTAAACCAAAGGCTTCAGGTGATGTAGTAATTGTCCAAGAAAGTTCACAAAAATTAGGAACTGGTTCGCATTCATCAGCACAATAATTACCAGGACAACAATAATCTAAACTAAAGTTAGTATCACAATATGAATCATCAGTACAAGCACCAACACTAAAATTAACTTCATTACTTATATCACTGCCATTAAATACAGATACTGGACCTGTTTGAGCTCCCGTAGGTACTGCTGCCTCTATTATCTGCTGATTGTTCCAAGAAGTAGGATCATTAATTAATACACCACTATAGAAGATAGCTGTACTTGGTGGTCTAGAACCAAAATGATCACCAAAGAAATTTACTAGTGTACCAATTGGACCATTATCTGGCTCCATCTTACAAATACCAGGCGTTAATGGAACACTATTATCTACTGTGTAAGAATATGGTGGATTATTAAAAGCTCCATCACTTCTAGTAACTACTACATCATGATCTCCATTAGCTAAAGAAGGGACTTTAACAAAGATTCTATCATTTCTCCAAAAACTATCATCACATTGAGGTGGGAAAAAAAAGTCTCCTGGTACTCCACCAAATGTTAGAGAGGCTCCTAGAGCACTATTACCAAAATTAGCACCCATGATAGTTACATATTGACCAACTGGAGCTGGTTCAGGAGATATGTTGTTTATAATAGGGTCTCCTCCACTAACTGCTACAGCTGTAAAAGGCAAAGGATTACTAAACTCACCACCAGCAGTTTCTAATTGAACACCAACTACTCCTGCTTGTAAATTAGGTACTTCTGTTGTAGCCCATGTAGCATTCTGTATATTATTATTATATCCATTTATACCGCCAAAAGAGATATTATCCGTACCAGTAAAATTATCACCATAGATATCAACTGCTGTACCAAAGACACCTGTATCAGGAGCCAAAGCACATAAACCAGGCCTAGATATAGTGTTAACATCAAAACCAACTGCATTACTAATTTCTCCACTATCTGTAGTTAAATCAACTTGTACAGTTTCTTCCAATAAACCTGTTGGTACTTCTACAACTATATGATTATCAAACCAATAACCTATTAAACTACATTGTGCATGACCACTAGGTGCAGGAGCTACTTCTGTAGAATCTGAATCAGTAAATCTAACTGTACCAGCTACAGTTTCAAAATTAGAACCATAAATAGTTACATAATTACCAATAGCACCATCATCAGGTACTATACTATTAATATATGGACCACCAGTACCTGGACCAGGATCACAAAAAGAAGCTACACGACAATATCCTAAAGCATCACAACAATTAGAAGGTACGCATTGATCATTAGCAGTACAAGTTACTCTAAAATAATATGGATTACTATCTACATCATCAGCTTTAACTCGTACATCGCTGGTTACAGCATCTGCTGGTATATCTATGACAATCTGAGCATCGTTCCAAGTAGAGGCACTAACATAATCAACACTAGTAAAGCCTCCCCCGCCAGAATCCATAAATACTTCATAGATACCAGGACCTGAACCATCACCAAACCTTATTCCATCTATAGTAACCATAGTACCTGTCGGACCATTATCTGGAGTAATAGCAAAAATACCAGGTCCAGGAACTAAAGTTGTTACATTAAATGAAGAGTAACTATGTACACTAGAAGCATTATTAACATCTACATCATACTGACCATTTGGTACATTAGGTACTCTAATAATTGTTTCATAATAATCAGGCAAGCTAGTCTCATACCATCTAATACTAGGCGTATCAACTATGGTAGCTGGATAAGTTGTTGCTCTAGCAGGATAATCTAAAAATTCAACATAAGAATTAGCTAAATCATAAGTATCAAAGTGCCAGCCTCTAACAGTAACAATTGTGTCTATACCACCAGTAGTTGGGTTTACTTCACAAATCCTTATTTGATTTGGATCAGCTGGTTGAGTACAGCTAGGTGGTGGAATAACTCCATTACCTCCTCCGCCTCCTCCACCAGGACCAACAGCATTATATAAACTATTTAAAATAAAGCTAGAAATAGCAAAAGAAGCTAAGACAATTGCTAAACCTATTGTTGCTGATATAATTATTAGCTTAGCTCTTTGAATCTTTTCAGTATTGCCCTGGGAAGTCATCCAGACATAAGCACCATACAGAATTAAAATCACAGCTATAACTCCTAGAAAGCCTAGAAAAATATTAATAATAGCAGCAATAGTAGTTCTAAGATCTCCTGAAGTTAAATTAAGTCCAGCATTTACCAAATCATTAACTCCATACTCAACTTGAGCTATAGCTGCCTTAGCGCCTAACAAACTTATTATAGATGTAATTATAATTAAAAACTTCTTCATATTAATTACATGGATACCAACAATTTTGATTACTATCTTTTATGCCTGCATTTAATATTGGTATATAATCAGTTAAAGATTTTAATTTGTCATGATTGATATGAATAGTCCTAGAATCAGGCATAGTTATCCAAACATTAACATCACCTGGTGTGCTTTCATACAAACCAGCACTACCTGTATTAACAGAACTAGATAATAGATCTGAATCAAATATTATTTCAATTGGAGCAATCATTGGAAAATTAGCTCCAGTACTTCTAGAAACTATAGTTGGTGGGGTTAAATCTATGTCATTATTAGTGCCAAAAGTCCAACTATATTCATTAGCTAGATTATTATCATTCATATCTTTAACATTGGTAGTCACTACTCCAGTAATATTTTCTAAGCCTGGCAAACAATATACATTACCACCACAAGAATTTTGACCACATAAATCATCTGTTACAAATGAAACTGTACGATATTGATTAGATATTTTGTATTCACCGTTTAATAATCCAACATTATTACCAGTTAGGGTAATAAAATTAAAACCATCCGTTGTTTTACCAGTCACTGTTGTTGGACTAACAGCTTCAGAAAAAGTAATCTGCACTGAACTATTACGAGGATTATCTGCTGTAGCATCAGCTGGTATAACTGCCACTACAGTTGGTGGAGTTAAATCAATAATATTACTAACTGTAAAATTCCAATCATAGAAACCAGATAAAGGAAAAGCTTGTTCTCCATTGCCTGTTTCTAAACTATTTAAAACCATTTTGTAGCTGACATGTTCATTGTCTTCACCTAAGAAATTAACCGGATCAAATTGAAAAACTTTTGAGTCAGTGTACGTAACTCTTAAATCAGTCGTAGCTAATGGTATAGTAGTCTTTAAATTTATTAATCTAATATTAGTATTTGATTCACAGTCAGTGGTACAACCTGGAATAGCCACTATAGTATCTGTATTCATTGGCTCTTTAAAGGTTACATAAATATTAGTATTACGAGCTATATCTGTAGCATTACGAGCTGGATAGTGACTTTCTAGCACACTACCGCCTAAACCAGTACCACCGATATAGCCACCACCTCCGCCATCATCACCATCTCCACCACTACCGCCTAAACCAATTTCTTGGATAATAAAAGCGGCTATGGCCCAAGAAGCTAGAATAATAGCTATACCAATAGCAGCACTAACAATTAATTTTTTAGCTTTATCAATCTTTTCCGGATTACCCTGAGAAGTCATCCAGATAAAGCCACCGTAGAGTATAATAACTACTGCTATAACTCCTAGAAAACCTAGAAAGACATTAATAATAGCAGCAATAGTAGTTCTAATATCTCCGGAAGTTAAATTAACTCCAGCATCTACTAAATCATTTACTCCGTATTCAGTTTGAGCTAAAGCAGTATGGGGTAATAAAAAAATAACTGCTAAAAATACAATAAATATAACAGTTATTTTTTTATTAATTGGCATGGGTTTTAATTTTTGTTAATAATTTAGGCTATTGCCCTAATTTAGCTTTAACTAATTTTTGGACTACTTGTCCATCTGCTTGACCTTGAGCTTTAGCCATTACTTCTTTCATGATCAGACCAAAATTATCCTGACCACTAGAGATAACTTCATCCACTAACTTAGCTATTTCTTCTTCAGACAACATCTCAGGTAAATAAGCTGAGAGAATATCAGCTTCCTGAGCTTCTTTATCTGCTAATTCTTGTCTATCTGCTTGTTTAAAAGCTTCAATTGAATCCTGTCTTTTCTTAACTTCTTTTTGAATAATAGCTGTTACTTCCTTTTCATCTAGAGTTTCTTTTTTTAATTCTATCACTTTATTATGTAAAGCAGACTTTAGCATTCTTAAAGTATCCAATTTTAATGTATTCTTTTCTTTTAAGGCTACTTTTAAATCACTATCTATAGTTTGTTCTAAGGACATTAAATTATCTCCTTTTACTACGTTTTAAATTAAATTCGTCTAATTTGCCTATACGCTTCATATATTCAATCTTAGTATTGACATGCTTACGACGCAAAGCTGAATCTTTTAATTCTCTTTTACTCTTTCCCCTGTTGAAAAATCTTACTTTCTTAGCTTGTAAAATTTTACCGCTTTGGATAGTCTTTTTAGTAAACCTACGAATCAAAGCCTCAAAAGACTCACCGTCCTTCCTCTTGACTTCCAACACTATATCACCTCCGTTTCTTTAGTATGACTTAATTATTAGTTAAAGAAATAATACCAGTTAAAAGATATTATTCTTAATATAATAATGACAGATTAGAGACCAAAAGTCAATATATTTATTATTGTTGACTAAATAATAAATATGATATATTGTATATTGTTAAATGTACTTTAATAAATAAAGTTTTATCTAAACACGGGAGGCTGTAAATTGACAAAAGTAAAAATCAGGGATATTGGAAGTGTGGGAATCATCTATCGCAAAAGTGATCCTAGACAAATTTTTCTAGAAATGAAAGATGAAGAGCATCCTTTAGCACTGGGCAGGAATCAATTATGTTTGCTTGGAGGTAGTTGGACTGGCCAAGAAGCCAGAGCTGATATTAATCCTCTGGATACTTTCAGACGCGAGATCATAGAAGAACTTTCTTTTCCTCAAGCAGTAGCTAATATTTCTCAAGACGACGAAGAAAGATTGGCAACTTTCAGAGTGCTAACCTGTATTAACTGTATTCCTTTTGGCACTTTTGCTAATACCATTACCAAAAAGGCAATGGATTCAGCAGACTCTAATAACAAACAAAGTACATTTACAATTCTGGTTTGTTACTATATTGTGCCTTTTGAAGAAGAATATTGGAAAGCTATTGAGAAACTCCAAACAAAATTTGGTAACCTTTCCAATGAATCTCTAACAGTCATCACTTCTCTGGAAAAAATCATTGAACAGAACCAAAGAATAGCATTTGGACATGATCATGCTCTGCAGCGATTCTGGCTAGATATGGGTTATCCAGAAGCAAAGCAACTACCGCTAGTTAAAGGTGTACATCAAATAGCTAAAGGCCTAATACTGCCCAGTTACCAAGAGTATCTTGAACAATATGAAATTGCTGTAATGCCCTAAAGGAGGTGAGAATATGTCATGCGACAAATGTGTTGATGGTAGAATTGATTCTGGCAATAATGAAGAGCCCTGCGATTGCCCAGAAGGTGATACAGCTCTTTTCAACATTGCAGAAGTAGTCGGTCCTGTGACAGGAGCTGAAATAAAAAGACATTTCGGACCCAACGCATCTGAACCAATCATGGAAATTCACATGAAAGCCGAAGATCTACCAGGAAGACAAAAAGCCTAAATCAAAAGAGCAACTCATCAGAGTTGCTCTTTTTCTATATACAAAATTATTTTTTCAATTTCAAACTCTTAGTTACATTACTCTCTAAACGTTTCCTTATCTCCGTCTTTATCTTTTTGTAATCTACAATCTCCTGAATACCACTTTCCATATCTCTAATTAACACTGTTTCATCTGTTATTTCTTTTTGTCCCAGTATTAAAGTATATTTAGCTCCTTTTTTGTTAGCAAACTCTAATTGATCTCTTAAGCCTTTCTTAGACATATTCTCAATTACTTGAAAACCACTTACTCTTAGTTCTTCAAAAAGCTTTAAAGCTTGTTTACGAGCTTCAATACCTAATTGAGCAATATATATATCTGTTTTATCTTTTGCTTCAGGCTTT
>DAOVVF010000087.1 GCA_030632225.1 Candidatus Parcubacteria bacterium | reverse complement strand
GTATTTTCTATGGTTTACGTTATGGTTTTAACTGGTCTTACAAAGCAAGTTATTTAGCTATTCTTTGGAGCCTGTTCATTGGCTTTAACTTTGCTATTATGACTACTCCACAGAGTTTAGCTTTTCTATTAGTAGCTTTTACTATATTTATACTGCCTACTATAAAAAGAGGTATACCATTACATTTTCTCTGGATTATAACTATTTTAACTTTAACTATTCATCCTTTAGGTGGTATTCCTTTATTCTTCTTAGCACTATTACTATCAGTACCTTATGTGAAAAAGTTTAAAAAGTACAAATGGTGTGCTAAACCTTTAAACTGTATTATCTTTCCTTTAGCAGCTATTAGTCTGCCTCTATTCTTTGCCTTGTATGAAAAATTAAATAATGTCGCTTGGTCAAATATATTTAATATTAACTTCTGGCCTTTAGTAGTAACACCTGCTTTTAAATGGTATCAAACTTATGATTTTCCTTTGAATATGCTACATAATATTGGTGCTAATAGTATCTGGCTATATCTAGCCATTGTTTTAATCGGAGCCTATTTAATCATCCGTTACAACAAGTATATCTTCTTTAGACGACATATCCTGTTTATCTCTATCTTAGTTATTAACTACTTGGTAGCTAAAATATTCCTAAGCTTTAACTTACAAATAGCCTATCAAAAAGATGACTACTTAAATCGTATTATCTATATGATAGCTTTAGCTATATTGCCTATCTTTTTAACTACTATTTTCTTTTGGCTAAAAAAAATACTAACCGTTAAACATTTATGGTCAAAAGTCTGGTTAATTGTTCTAACTACTTTAGTAATTACTATTAGTACTTACTTTAGTTATCCTATCTATGATAAACATGGTAATAGTAAAAGCTTTAATGTCACAGCTACTGATCTTAAAACTGTTGAGTTTATAGACTTCCATGCTCAGGATGAACCATATATAGTTCTAGCTAATCAAATAGTAGGAGTAGCCTCTATCAATACTTTTGGTTTTGCTCATTATTACAATGATAATTTCTATTACTCTATGCCTTTAGGTATTGATAATATATACAGTAATTATTTAAGCATGATAGAACAAGATGCTAATCGGGAACAAGCTTTAGAAGCTATGAATAAGGCTGGAGTTAATAGACTATACTTAGTTGTTAATAATTATTGGCATTCTGCTAAACAAGCTATACAACAAGCTAAGGAAACTGCTGATGGGCACTTTCTAATAGACGAAGGAGTTAATAATATATTCCTCTATACAAGATAAAAAAAGAAAACCTCCTTACGGAGGTCTCTTTTGTATAACAATTTCAGATAAGATTATAACACTGCGTCTTTAGCTGCTTTAGCAACTCTGAATTTAACAACAGTCTTAGCTGCAATCTGAATAGTTTCACCAGTGGCTGGGTTTCTACCTTGGCGAGCATTTCTATGCTTCTTTACTAATTTTCCAATTCCAGGAATTATGAATTCTCCACTATTTTTAACCTCTGAATAGGCCAAATCAGCGAAAGTATCCATAAAAGTGGTTACTTCTTTTTTGCTCATGCCTGTTTTCTCAGCTAAGACATTAAGCAATTGACTCTTTGTAAGTTTTGCCATAGTTTTAAATTATCTGTTAATTATTAAATTTTACCTAATAATATTAGCATATTCTGTCAAATTTGTTAACAGAATCCCTTTAAAATAAGGGGTTCTGTTAAATATACTTATGTTTTTTAGCTAATATTAGCTAAATTAATATTAGTTAGATTATTGGAGCTAATAAGTAAAATATAGTAATAATTTAATTTTATTAATTTAAATTAATTTTAAATAACTAGCCTGTGGATATCATAAAATTGACAATTAGACTACTTTTGATATCATTAATCCTATGCTAATAGCTAAGTTTAATAACCAGACAAGAGTAAAACTAAGCCTTTCACAAGGTTCTGCTTTAATTCTAGCTCTAATTATTATTAAACCTAGCGGTTAGTTTAATTAGGCAACATTTTATTTGGTACATAACTAACCGTTAGAGAAATCTAACGGCTTTTTTATACTTTTAGCATCGTTCTTTTCACTTTCTACAAGGAGGCAAGTCATGTCTGATAAGGAACTGGATAAAACACCAATTGAAGAAAAGGAAGGTACACCAGAAACACCAGTGTCTCAGGAACCGGAAAAGAAACCGGAAGAAAAAAAGCCTTTCAACACCTGGGACACAGTTATTGGTTGTACCTAGAACCAAAAAACCCCTGTTATACAAACAGGGGTTTTTATTTGACAACTTTGACTATATCAATCTAAGATATCTATAGTTCATTAAATTTCAACTCTAGCCTTAACAAGCTCTACACGCTATATCACAGCGTCAACAGCTTAGGAGGAAATCATGTTTTCAGATGACCTTAAAGTAGAGTGGCAAGATCCTGGTACTGCATGGGACACTAATGCTGGTAAAATGCATTATGTTCAAAAAGAACTTTGGGATGAACTTGGTCAAAGAGGTAAGGGCATTATTGAAATGCTATCAACACAAAGTCGTTTTCGTAAAAGGATAAAAGACTTTATCCTCAACGGAGCTCACATACCTAGTGCTTCTGAAATAGCTGCTAGGGCCACTAGTATTTCTATGTTAGGATTTGAAGAATCTTTTAGATATCACGGGGTCATTTATTCAGACCAGATTAAAGAAAAGCTTGATCAGATACCTTTCCCTATAGAATTAATAGAAGCCTGCAAAAATACCCACATTCTGGTTTTAGTGCCTCCTTTTAAGTTAGGTACTATCCACTACCAACTGCCGGCTAGAATTCTCACACAAACTCCTAGTTTGCCTAATAATTGGTGGAATAGTGAGCAATACCCTCTCAGAGAAAATAATGCTCCTGGCTGGTATTTAGTTCGCATCAAGCCTACTCCTGTTGTTTCCTATCAAAATAAGAAATACTGGGATCAAGTAAGGCTAAACCATCTAAATGAAAAAGTTATAGCTGCAGAAGTAATGCTTTATACTATGGCTTCTTACAAATTAATTCCTGGAAAGAAAATTTGGTGGCATAACCAACTTTTTCGCTGTAAAGAGCAAACCACTGCTACCAATCGACATCTGGCTATAGGCATAACCAACCTTAGTAAAATTTCTATTGAAGATGTTCCTGATTTATCTAGAAGTGGAAATCTTTACCTTGGTACAGCTATAGAGCCTTAAACAAAAGCCCCGTGATAAATTTATCACGGGGCTT
>DAOVVF010000124.1 GCA_030632225.1 Candidatus Parcubacteria bacterium | reverse complement strand
CATAATATTTAGGCAATCCCGTGACATCCTGGGCTGTAGCTGTTGCAGCTAAATCACCCTCGGGGCCGTATAGTCGACCTACAAATTCTTCTAAATAAGTCTGGTCTTTTTTAATAAGCCATGTTCCTTTACCCTTAGTATCAGCTGGCGGAAGCTCGTTATGGGCTGTACTAATAGCCTTAGGTATTGCTGAGAGTATTCATATTAGAAATAGTTAATATATGAGTGTAAAAATAACATATTTTGTTCATGGTACAACTACTGATAATGAGCAGGGATTATCAACTGGTTGGGCACCAGGAGAACTATCAGAACTTGGAATACAACAAGCTAAAGACTTAGGTAAAACAGTTAGTAATACTAAGTTTGATATTATCTTTTGTTCTGATTTAAAAAGGGCAGTAGATTCAGCTAACTTAGGTTTTAGTAATTATGAAATAAAGCAGGATAAAAGATTAAGAGAAATAGATTATGGTACTTTTACTCAAGCTAGTGAAGATCAAATAGACTACAGTAAGCATATTAAAAAAACTTTTCCTAAAGGTGAGAGTTTAAAATATGTTGAAAATAGAATTAAAGATTTTTTAGATTATTTAAAACAAGAGTATAATAACAAGCACATAGCTATAATAGCTCATAAAGCACCTCAATTAGCTTTAGAAGTATTATTGAATAACAAAAGCTGGCCACAGGCTATAAAAGAGGACTGGAGGGATACTAAAGCTTGGCAGCCTGGTTGGGAGTATATAGTAAAACTATGAAAATAAAATTTTTATGTTTAAATATGTGGCAAGGAGGCAATCTATTTGATGCAATTATTGAATTTATTAAAAAAGAAAAGCCAGATATTATAGCTCTACAAGAAGTATATAATGGGCACAATAAGGACTGGAAAAAGAAATACCGTTCTATAGATGTTTTAAAACAAGAATTAGATTATAATTATTGTCACTTTGCTCCTGCTTTTTTAGATAATAAAGATTTTGGTCAGATAGAGCAGGGTAATGCAATACTTTCTAAATTTCCAATTATTTTTTCAAAAGTTACTTTTTATGATAGTTCCTATCGTAAGGATTATGAAGAAAAAAGAGAAAATTTTCTCTTTGCTCCGCGTAACTTGCAACAAGTAACTATAGATTTAGATAATCAAGTTATTAATGTTTTTAATACACAGGGTATTTGGGGTGAAAAGGGTAGAGATAATATAAGACGTCTAGAGATGAGTAAGACTATTATTCAAGAAATTAAAGATAAGCAAAATGTTATTCTGGCTGGTGATTTTAATGTAGAGTCTAATACCAATACCATTTACAACATAGAAAAATACCTGACTAATGTATTTAAAAATAAACTTAAAACTAGTTTTAATATGAAGCGCAAAATAAAATCAGGCTTTGATGGTTTTAGTACTAGATCAGAGGATTTACCTGGTTATGCAAAAGCTGTAGTAGATATGATTTTTATTAGCTTCAATATAAAAATAATAGATTATAAATGTCCAGTAGTAGACATTTCTGATCATCTACCTCTCTTAACTACTTTAGAAATTTAAAATATAAGCTCTATAGTATATTTGTATTTTTAATCTTGACTTTAATATCTGTTTATGATTAAATTATAGCCACTTAAAATATAACAATATGTCTGAATTTGTTCTAAAAGTAAATAAACGAGAAGTTGATAAACAAAGTCAATTAACTCAGTTAAGAAAAGATAGCCAGGTTCCTGGTGTAATCTATGGTTTTAAGGATAAACCCACTACTATTAGTATGGATTACAATCCTTTACTTAAGGTATTAAAAGAAGCTGGTACTAGTAATATCGTTACTTTAAAGGTAGGTGACAAAGATGTTAAAGTAATAGTTAAAGAATATCAGCAAGATCCAGTAACTGATAAGCTAACTCATGTTGATTGGCTAGCAGTATATGACAAGCATCTTTTAACCACTGTAGTGCCTTTAGATTTTATTGGTACTTCTAAAGTAATTAAAGAACAGGGTGGTAGTTTAAATATCAAGAATGATAAAGTTAAAGTAAAATGCTTACCAGGTGATTTACCAGCTAAGTTTGATATAGACGTAAGTATTTTAACTGAATTAGGCCAAGGTTTAATAATTAGTGATATACAAGCTACTGAAGGAGTGACTATCCTTAATAATCCAAATGATCCAATAGTTAGAGTAATTGTACCTAAGAAGATTAAAGAGCCTGAACCAGAAGAAGTTAAACCTGCTGAAGGTGAAGAAGTTCCTGAAGGTGAAGAAGTTCCTGAAGGTGAAGAAGCTCCTGAAGGCGAAGAAGTACCTGAAGGCGAGGAAATTCCTGAGGGCGAAGAACCTATCTTAAGCGAATTTGGTG
>DAOVVF010000102.1 GCA_030632225.1 Candidatus Parcubacteria bacterium | reverse complement strand
TGAAGATTCGGAAATTGATATTTATACAGGTAAGCTAAAAGCAAAATCTACTCAAAGAAATAAACCTGTTTATGACAAAACTAATTTAAATCAAGAAACTAGAGATTTATTAAATATTAGTCAAGCAAAAGATTTTCATGCTGTATTAAAGATATTTGATCCTAATTATGCTAGAGAAGGTATAAAAGCAAAAGATTTAGATAAAATTCATGCACGAAATCTAGAGGTTGTTAAAAAAGGTAAGATTGGTTCAGCAGTGATAGAAATGTCAGCTCTTACAATAGGTGGTAGAAAATTTGGTTATGGAAAATTAGGAAAAGATGGTAAACTTATTCGTCTAGATAAAAAAGCAAAAGGTAGTAAAGTATATTATCAATTAAGAGATGGAAGTTGGGTTGAAGCAGGTACACCCGCAGCAGATTATTATGGACCAAATAGAGGTAAGTTTTTACCTAAATCTGGTAAAGCATACTATGGTAAGACTGATCCAGCATATGAAGCTTTAAAAGAAGAGGCGAAAAAGTATGATAATTTAAAAGATAATAAAAAATTATTAGCTCTTAACCCTACAAGAATAAAATTACCGCCAGAAGAACAGAAAATAAATGAAGCTTGGAAAACTAAAGTTAAAGCTCAAGAAGATATTAATAAAGAAGCATTAAAACTTTATGTGAAAATTTTAGATAAAGCTCACAATCGATATAAAGTAGCTTTAAATTCTTTAGTTCCTTTTATAGCTGCCTCATATCAGGGTACTAATGGGTTATTAAAAATAGCGGCTCCATTCAAAGGAAGGTCTATAAGATTCAGGTATGGTAAAGGATCTAATTATAATAGTGGTCATAAATATAGAGAAGAGCACAATCCTCCAGCATCAGTTATAGGAGGTACTATTCTTTGGGGTATTAAAAATAATCAAACAGCTCAGGTTTTAGATGCTATAGATCAGAATTATTATCAAAGTCAATTGTCTAAACTAGATGATGAAAGAATAGATAGCAATGGATATGCTATGAAATTATTAGAAGGTACAACATTACTAGATAAATTCGTAGGATTAGCTAGATTAGCAGCATCAGGAATCAATTTAAACACTATTGTAAATACTAAAGGAGAAATCTTGGTAGAACAAGAAATGGGATTAGGTTTGAATACTACTCAAGCACAAAATCCTTCTTTACGTCACTATCAGAATGAATTAGTAATGGCTGTTGTAAAAGGCGAAATTAGTTTAGAAAAAGCTCAAGAACATTTAAAAGCTGGAATTCCAGTTAATATAGCTAAGAATGATAGAGTAAAATGGAATGCTAAAAATTTAGCACCTACTATTTTAAAAGCTGATATGACTGCAGAAGATGTTATGACGGTGAGTAAAAATTCATTAAGAACTAAATCTATTGCGGTAGGAGATGGACCTAGAAAAGGAATAAGTGTTTTTGATTTTGATGATACTATAGCAAAGACAAAAGAAAAAGTTATAGTAAATAACCCAGATGGAACACAAACAGAAATTACTGCAGCTCAATTTGCACAACAAGCAGAACGATTACTAGAGGATGGAGCTACATTTGATTTCTCTCAATTTGAAACTGTTAAAGGAGCTAAGAAAGGACCATTAGCAGATCTTGCTTTAAAACGCCAAGGTAAATTTGGTAGTCAAGATATATTTATTTTAACAGCTAGACCTCAAAACTCTGCTACAGCTATTAAAACATTTTTAGATGGAATAGGATTAAGTATTCCACTAGAAAATATAACTGGATTAGAAGATGGTAGTCCTCAAGCAAAAGCAGATTGGATATTAGATAAAGCGGCTGAAGGATATAATGATTTTTATTTCGCCGATGATTCTTTAGCAAATGTACAAGCGGTTAAAAATATATTAGATCAAATAGATGTTAAATCTGATGTACAAGTAGCTAAATCTAGTAAACGTAAAAGATTAAGTCAACAGTTTAATGAAATGTTAGAGGATACTACTGGTAAAGAAGAATTTAAAAGATATTCTAAAGCTAGAGCTCAATTAGAAGGTAGGTTAAAAGATAGGGGATTATGGAAGACAGTAAGAAGAACTATGACTATCACACCTTCTGCTGATGATTTCTTAGGATTAATGTATAGCTTTGCAGGAAGAGGTGAAAAAGGAAGCCAACACTTAGAATGGATACATGAAAATCTTATGATTCCTTATAACAAAGCGGAGTTAGAAATATTAAGTGCTAAGGTTGCAGCTGCTAGAGATTTTAACGCATTGATAGAGAAGTTTCCTTCATTGAGAAGAACAAATAAATTAGAGTTTTCTAATCCTTTGTCTAAAGAAATTGGAGTAGGACCTTTTACTAAATCACACGCAGTTAGAGTTTATATTTGGACAAAACAAGGTATGGAAATTCCAGGTTTATCTAAAGCTGATGCTGCTAAATTAGTTAAAGCAGTAGAAGAAGATTCAGAATTAAATGTATTTGCTGATGAAATCTTATTAATAAATAGAACAAAAGAATATCCAGCACCTCAAAATAATTGGGAAGCTGGTACTATCGCAACAGATATAGAAAGATCTATTGATAAATCTTTAAGAAAAGAACTTCTTACTGAATGGCAAACCAATGTAGATATTATTTTTGATGAAGAAAATCTAAATAAAATTGAAGCTTTATATGGAAGTAAATTCAGAGAAGCTTTAGAAGAGACTTTAGGTAGAATGAAGTCAGGAAGTAATAGACCCGTTGGACAAAGTAGACCATGGGAAATGGTTTTAAATTGGTTAAATGCTTCAGTAGGTGCTATCATGTTCTTAAATATGAGATCTGGTTTACTACAGTTAACTTCATCTCTTAATTTTATTAATTGGGGAGATAACAATATAATTGCAGCTGGTAAAGCTATGTTAAGTAAAGATTGGATACCTAC
>DAOVVF010000086.1 GCA_030632225.1 Candidatus Parcubacteria bacterium | reverse complement strand
CTAATATAAATAAAATGCCAGAAATAGAAAAGCCTGGAGAGAAACCTAAAGTTAAAGAACAATTAAACAGAGATTCTATAGCTGCTGAAACTAAAGCTAAAATATTAATTGGTGAAATTCATTTTTTAAAGGGATTAAGTGGCGAGTGTCCTACTTGCTGGCAGCCAATAGATTTAGACAAAAGAAAATCTTTGTGCGCCGAACGTCAGAAAAAGAAGGATAATCTAATATTACATGCAGATGAATTAAAGAAAGAATATACTGCAATGTTAACAGAATTAAATGATTGGCAAGCTCAAAAACGTCAATTTGATAAGAGAGATCAATTAATAAATTTTATAGATTATAAATTACCTACTAAGCTTAATGATATTGAAATTTTACAAAAAGAAGTAAAAATAGCAAAACAAAAGATAAAAAAGCTTTCAGATATATATGAAGCTGTAATAAGTAGTAATGCTAAAGTAGTAGCACATAATGAACAACTTGAAAATATACAAGATAAAATTATTCAATATAGTAAAGAGTTAGGGAAAAATAAAACTCATATAGAAGAACTAATTAAAATAAATACCAGTATTAAAGTTCTTAGTTCTACTTTTTCTACTAAAGGCTTAATAACATATAAAATTGAGTTTCTCATTAAAGATTTAGAAAGTTTAATTAATAAATATTTAATAGAATTGTCAGACGGTAAATTCCAGTTATATTTTACAATGCTGGGAGATAAATTAAATATTGATATTAGTAATAATGGTAAAATTGTAAGTATAACCTCTTTAAGTACTGGAGAACGAAATAGAGTTAACAGTGCTACATTATTAGCTATTAGAGCAGTAATGTCTGAATTATCAGAAACTAAAGTTAACCTATTATTTCTAGATGAAATCTTAGGAACTCTTGATGAAGAAGGTAAAGAAAGACTAATAGAAGTTCTATTAAAAGAACACGATTTAAATACATTTCTTATTTCTCATTCATATTCACACCCTCTTTTAGAAAAGATTGAAGTAAAGAAATGTAATGGGATAAGTAAAATAATGGAGTAAATATGGCATATAATAAGTCAAAAGCCAAAGGTACTAGGGCTGAAAATAGTGCTAAAGAGATATTGATTAAACACACTGGTTTACCTTGGCTTAGAACTCCTTTATCTGGAGCATTAGGCCCAGAACATAAAATGAAAGCTGATTTATACATTCCAGAATGTAAAAATATGTATACTATAGAAGTAAAACATTATGCAGATGATCACTTAACTAGTAAAATTTTAACTGGCACAAATCCTCAACTACTTCAATGGTGGGAGCAATGCATTAGGCAAGCTTCACAGATGAATAGTAAACCACTACTAATCTTTAAATTTGATAGAAGTAAAATGTTTGTGGCTAGTAGAGAAAAGCCTACATTAACTCAATATATAGCTATATGTATGAAAGAAAATATGAACATACTTTATATATGTTTATTAGAAGACTGGCTAAAAAATGAACAGCCTAGTTTTAAGGAGTTAATATAAATGGGTAAAAGTTTTAGCGAGTTTAATAGTGATAGAACTAATTTAATGGTAGTTGATGGCCTAAATTTAGCTTTCAGATTCAAACATGCAAATAAAAAAATATTTGCTACAGAATATTATGATCTAATAGCTTCTTTAGCAAGATCATATGATGCTAGAGATGTAATAGTATTAGGAGATGGTGGTTCTGCTTATAGAAAAGAAATATATCCTGAATACAAGGCTAATAGGGCTAAACTTAAAGAAGAACAAACTAAAGAAGAAGCGGAAGAGTTTCTAGAATTTTTAGTAGAATTTGATAGAACTATGGAGCATTTATCTGCTTCTTATATAACTTTAAAATTTAAAGGAGTTGAAGCAGATGATATAGCTGCTTATTTAGCACAAAAACTACAAGATTCCTATGAACACATATGGCTTATTTCATCTGATAAAGATTGGGATTTACTGATATCTGATAAAGTTTCTAGATTTTCATATAGAACAAGAAAAGAAACTACTACAGATACATGGGCGGATCAATATGCCTATGCAATAGATGACCATATAAGTATTAAAGTTTTAATGGGAGATAAAGGTGATAATGTTCCCGGTATTGTAGGTGTTGGAGAAAAACGAGCTTATAATATACTAAGAGAATTTGGTCCTACTGCTTTTGATGTACATGCAGCATTACCTATAAATAAACCACAACAATTTATTCAAAATTTGAATAAATTTAAAGATAATATATTTTTAAACTATGAACTTATGGACTTACCTACATACTGTGAGGAAGCTATAGGAATACCTAACTTGGAGATAATAGATGGAAAAACTAAAAATTGTATGTGATAATGAAAAATGTATACCAATAAAAAAACATGATACTGATGCTGGATATGATTTAATTGCTAATAGAGGTACTAGAGCCATACCTGCAGGTGCTACATTACAAGTTAAAACCGGAGTTCGAGTAGCAATACCTAAAGGATACGCAGGCTTAGTAGTACCGCGTAGTAGTTTAGGGATAAAAGGAGCTAATTTAGCTAATACTGTTGGAGTAATTGATAGTGATTATAGAGGCGAAATTATAGTACATATGAGAAATACAGGTACTAAATCTGTAGTTATTGCTGAAGGAGAACGATTTGCACAATTACTCCTTATACCTGTAGCTTTACCAGATTTAGAAATAGTAGAATCTCTAGATGATACTGTACGTGGCGAAGGTGGATTTGGTTCTACTAATACTAGTGCTAATGATAATGATGATGCTGTTACATTTCCCTCTAATGATAATATATCTGAAGCAGATACTTTAAAAGAAAAACTTAAAAAACTAAAAGGAGCTAAAACTACAGATGTCTAAAAATATTCCTCTTCAAGAAGCTTCTTTAGATATATGGGATAGTAAATATCGCCTAAAAGATGAAGCTAATGAACCGATAGATAAAACTATTGATGACAGTTATTTGCGTGTAGCTTCTACTATAGCAGCAGTAGAAGAGACTCCCGAATTACAAGAAAAATGGGAGAAAAGATTTTTATGGGCATTACGTAATGGGGCTATACCTGCAGGCCGTATTATATCTAATGTTGGAGCTGAGAAATATAAACCTGCTACTTCTACTATTAATTGCACAGTTTCAGGAATCGTTCAAGATTCTATGATATCTATTCTAGATAAAGTTAAAGAAGCAGGACTTACTTTAAAAGCAGGATGTGGTATTGGATACGAATTTTCAACATTACGCCCTAAAGG
>DAOVVF010000107.1 GCA_030632225.1 Candidatus Parcubacteria bacterium | reverse complement strand
TGGTGCTGGCTTGAAAGTTGGTTTAACTAACATTGATGTTAGTGGTTCAGCCGCTGGTTCAAGTTCAGTTACTGTAGATGGTTTAGGTGATAATTTTAATACCTTTACTACATTTAAGAGTGTACCAATTGTAGCTAATATTGATGTTGCTGGTGATAATGATATTACTGGTAATGGAGATACGGTCAGTCTATATAAATTCAGCGTAACTGCTGATAGTGCTGGTCCAATTGGTCTATGGAAGTTCACCTTTGGTGTTACTACTACTGTTATTAACCTAGACACAGCCCAATATTATCTATATGAATCAGATTCATCAGGTTCATTGGGTGATATTTTAGCTAAGCAGACCGACTTTACAGTTGGTAATGGTGTGGATGGTAATAATACCAACCATGTCAAAGCTTACTTTGATGTCGGTAATAACAGTGATCCTAAGGTTGGCGAGCACAGAGTATTAAATGCTGGTGCTACTAAGTACTTCACCTTTAGAGGTACTATTAGAACTGGTCACAGTGCTACTGTTGGCGATGAAGCAATTGCTACAGTATTAGCTGGTGATGCTAGCTTTGCTACCTCAGGTGATACAGCCGCTGCTACCTCCACTCATGGTATTGACAGAACTTACTGTTCTGAAGATGATAACGTTTGTGCTGGTACCGGTGGTGATGTTCAAGATGACTTTATCTGGTCAGATTTGAACTTTGTTTCATACACAAGTTCAACTGCTACTAGAACTGTTGGTTGGTTCAATGGTTATAGAGTCACAGGACTTGATGATACTTCATCAACACCTGACGTTGCTACTGATTAATTCTTTATTTAGAATTGATCATATACAGAAAAGAGTCCGGGCTTAGCCCGGCTCTTTTCTTTTGTTTAGAGTGTTTACAAAATAAAGGCTAGATACTATAATAGAGAGACTTTATAATTAATATTATTAAATATGATTAAATTCGTAAAAGAGAAGAAAATTGTTGTATTATTGCTAGTTATCATTATTGCCCTCGGGGGTTATTTTGCTTGGCAGAAATATCAGGAAAAAAGAGAAGTTCAGGAATATGATGAATTTATTACTAGCATGACTACTCTAATAGTTATGGATGAAAATGCAGATCAAGCAGCAATTGATAAGTATTATAGATTATTTGAACCTCAGAGAGATTTTTTCTTAGAAAATCTTAAAGAGCCATTAATAGCCTTTCAATCCCTAATGAAGATGTCTTTAATTAAGCAAACAGCTAAAGATTATAGGGGAACAGAAGAAATATTATTATATACATATAGTATAGAACCAAACAGTTATGCTGTGACAGGTAATTTAGGTAATTTATATTATCATTTTCTGGAAGATTTTGATCAAGCAGAAAGATTTTATTTAGAAGCTTTAGATGCTAAAGTTATTGGTGCGGGAGGTAATCACTATACTTTTTTCAGTGAGTTGTATCAATTATATAGGTATCAATTAAAAGATGAACAAAAAACTAAAGATATTTTAGATAGAGGTATGGAAACCCTACCTGATAATACTGGTGTTTTTTCTTTGGCTGCTGATTATTACGAAGATATGGGGGACATAGTTAAAGCTAAAGAATTATATAACAAGATATTAGAGATTAATCCTGATCATGAAGCTGCTCAGAAAGCTTTAGCAGAATTAAATTAAAATAATATATGTTAAATATAGATAAGGTATTACAAAAGGCAATTAAAATAATATTACCAGCTATTTTATTTTTGCCTCTGTTTATGAATTCTAATTTTTATTTTCCTTTTATTGTTCCCAGAAATTTTCTATTTAGAATAATAATTACTGTATTGTTTGCTTTATATATATTCTTAGTTGTTAGGAATAAGGAAAGGTTTAAGCCTGTTATTAATAAGATAGTAGTATCTTATTTATCTTTAGGTTTGATACTAACAGTATCCAGCTTAATTAATGGAGGATTTCTATATAGTTTCTGGAGTGGTTTTGAAAGAATGGAAGGTTTAGTAAATTTGTATTATTTATTTGCCTTCTTATTTATTATTTTAGGAGTATATTACAAAAGAAAAGCTTGGCGAACATTACTTCGTATTTCTGTCTTTGCCTCTTATGTAATTTGTTTAGTAGCTTTATCACAATATTGGGGAGTAGATTTATTACTCTCATCTTCTGGCGGAGCTAGAATATCAGGTACTTTAGGTAATGCTACTTATTTAGCAGCCTATGCTTTATTCCATATTTTCTTTGCGGCTTATATTATCTTTAAAGATAAGATAAAAAAATTACGTTTTGAATTATTTGGTTTTTATGCTTTAGATATTTTTCTTTTATTTTTGGAAATAAAAGCTCAGAATGCTGGACAAACTAGTTTATTAGCTGATATGTTTAGCAACTTTAAGTTAATAGTAGTATTTGTTGTCCCTCAAATATTAGTACATTTAAATTATTTCTTAAGAAATACTAAACAATATATAGCTAAGTATAGTGCTATTATTTACTTTGTGATTATAATCTTGATGAATTTTGTAGCTATGTTTACTACTCAAACTAGAGGAGCTTTATTAGGATTATTAGTAGCTGCTTTCTTGATTTTAGTGTTTATGTTATTTAGTAGTCATGTAGCTAAGAAATTTAAATATTTAGCAGCTAGTATATTAATAGCTGTGGTATTGTTATTCACAGCAGTTTTTGTCTGGGAAGATAGTAATTTTATACAAAGCAATCCAACTTTACGTAGAGTAGGGGATATTTCTTTAACTGATAACACTGC
>DAOVVF010000071.1 GCA_030632225.1 Candidatus Parcubacteria bacterium | reverse complement strand
TTGAAGGTCGAGAGACTGAAATTGAAAAATGGGCTAGACTTGCTCCTCAAGGAGATCCTGTCCTCTTTTTTGAACATCTCAAGAAGTTCCTTCTTGAAGTGGCTGGTTTCTATATGACAGAGTTTGAAGTCATCGACAGAAATCGTGATCCTAAGATCAAAGAAATCCAGGATCAATTGAAGATAGAAACAGACAACGTCAAAGTAGAGCATCAGAAAGCACTACAGAAGCTGGAAAAAGGTGTCGGTGAAATGGAGTTTATTGTTCAGCAGGTTGAGGGTATATCTAGTCGCCTAGGAATTGGCGATAAGGAAGAAGCCTTCAAGCTCCTGACAGCTCTTAAAATAGCTGAGAACGAGAACAAGATTGTCCTGCCAGCAGGCTTTCTTGAGCAAGTAAGCTCTCTTATTGGAAGCACACCCATTGCTCGTAAAATGATTTCTAGTTAATAGAAAGGAGTGTTGACTGTATTAAAATACCCCCGTCGAATTAAATCCGACGGGGGTTTCTTTTTATATAGAAAAAGCCCTGTGTGAGTGTACACAGGGCTTTTGTTGATGTCGTTCTTATAGATGTGTGTTACGAGCCGGATTGCAGGTCAATAATATATCCGGCGCTGACCGATTTGCCGTAGGCGGTGATGTTGTAACTGTCGATAATACCATCTGCTGGCGGGTCGTCTATGGAAGTATAGGTAACGGATCCGGGTTTTTCGGTATTGGAAGGCTCGGTATCCTGGTTGGTAAACGGGTTTTCCAGGAGTTTTCCTCCGGGCAGCAAGTCGACCAGGGTTTGGCCATTGGGTAATGTATCGTTAAGGTCTTTCGCATAAACACCGTTGTTCTGTGACGAGAAATCTTCGGCAGCGAGTTGAATCGTATGAGCGTTGGATTTGACCGAGGCTTCTTTGGCACGGGCCTGCATATTGTAGAAGTTGGGAATGGCGATGGCGGCTAGAATACCGATAATGACCACGACGATCATCAGTTCGAAAAGGGTAAAACCGGAACGGTTCTTCATGAAACTACCTCCTGGTAGTGAGTTAGAGTGACACAACAATTAAAAGGAACGAATAGAGAATAATAGCATATGTGTATTATATTGTCAATATTAAAGCTTTTTAAAGATTTTCTCTACATCCTGAGGATTATTAACTACCACCAACTCTTTTCTTAGCTTAGCAGTTTCTGGATGCCCCTTTACATAGTATATTAAATGTTTACGTATTTCTTTAAAGCTTTGATCTGCTTTAGATTCCCATAGAAGATGAGCATGTTTAACAGCTGTTTCCTTTATTTCGTCCCAAGTTATTTCAGTATACTTACCTGTATTAATATATTCTTTTATTTGTTTAAACAGCCAAGGTTTGCCTAGAATAGCTCTAGATAAAGCTATACCATCAGCTTTAGTATATTCAAGGTCTTTTACTACTGACTCTATTGTTTGGAAAGAGCCATTAATTAGCAAAGGACCAGATTTAAATTGAGCTTTAGCTTTTTTTAGCATAGCTAAGTCTACAGGGCCAGTAAAAGGAACTTCATAACTTCTACCATGAACTATCATAGCAGCTATTGGTAAGTCTGCTAGTTTTTTGATGAAGTCTAAGACAGTTATATTACCCTCTTCAGCTTTACCTTGTACTTTACGTATACTAACTCTAGTTTTTACAGAAACAGGTATTTTAACAGAATCAATAGTAGTAGCTACTATTTGTTTAACAGTAGCCATATCTCTAAGCAAGCAAACACCTCCACCATGACCAGCTACTTTTCTAGCTGGACAGCCAAAGTTAATATCAATACCAGCTATGCCAGTAGAGGCTACTAATTTAGCAGCTTTAGGATATTTATCTATATGTTTGCCAAATATTTGTACAACTACAGGTTGTTCACTAGCTTTATATTCTAATAGCTTCATTGTTTTCTTGCTACCATAATACAAAGCATCTACTGAAACAAATTCAGTATGTACTATATCAGCACCCCATTGCTTACAAATTTGCCTCCAGGCTGAATCTGTTAAACCAGCCATTGGAGTAGTAGTAATCAAAGGTTTATTCAATTCTTTCCAAAAGTTTTTCATAACAAGAATCCCACTCTTTAAGTGGGATTATATTATATAATTTAGTAAGTTTTAGCAAGTCTTAGAACCATTTCTTTGTCTTAAAGAAAGTAAGAAATATTAGGATTAAAGCAAAGATAATAGCTAAAATAATATAGAAGTCAAAAGGGTGGCCAACAAAAGGAGCATTTTTCATATTCATACCAAAGATAGAAGCTACTAAGTTTGCTGGAATCATGATAACAGAGATAACAGTTAGAGTTAAGATAATATCATTTAATCTGGAAGAAATTAAAGCTTCATTAGTTTCATGAAAAGCAGTTATATTTTCTTTCTGTGTTTCTAGTATGTCCCAGATATCTTTAGTTCTGTCTAGAATATTAGCAAAGTAAATTTTAGTCTTGTCATGCATAAAGAATTTATTATGCGTAGCCATAAGTTTTTTTATAATATTCTTATGAGCTTGCATAATTCTTCTAAAGTCAACTATATTTCTTTTAATATGTAATATATCTTTAACTATTTTTTTTCTTTTGCCAGAGAATATTAGACTTTCAATGTCTTCAATATCCTGAGTAATATGATCTAGCATAGGGAAAGCATAATTTTGTAGCCTATGTAGTATTTCATATAGTAAGTGTATGGGGTGACTATTCATCATATACTTGTCACGAGAGTAATCATTGTTTGTAACATCATTAAAGAAATCATCAACAACTGGAATAGAACCATCACTGATAGTTATTAAATATTTAGAGCCTATGAAGAAATCTATTTCACCAGAACTCATTTCTCTAGTTTTTCTGTTAAAGACAGGAAAGGTGAGTATAAAAAAGATATAGTGTGCGTATTCACTAATTTGAGGTCTATGGATTTTTATTAGGCAATCTTCTAAATCTAAAGGATGAAAATCATATTCTTTTTTTAGAAATTCAGTATGTTCTTTAGTAGGTTTAGAAATATGAATCCAAGATAATTTTTTTGTTTTTATCTTATTTATTTTCATGTTTATTTTTACCTATTAATATTATAATACTTTTTAGTCTTAAAAGCAAAAGTATTTTGGAAAAAAAATATAGTTTGTGGTATAATTGTCTTAGTGTTAAGATTATTTAATGAGATATCAAAAGGGAAAGAAAGACTGGAAAAGAGCTCTTTGGGGTTCTAATGTATTTACTATTATTCTAGTAGTATTATTAGCTTGGTCTTTTGTCAGAGCTACTAAGGAAATACTATTACGCTATGAGATCAATCAGGAGATTAAGCATTTAGAAGGCCAATTAGCTGATTTAGAAGGCAAAACAGATAAAGTAGATCAATTGATATCATATTTAAAGACAGATGAGTATATTGAAAAGGAGGCTAGATTGAAATTAAATTTAAGCAAGCCTGGAGAAAAGCAGATTAATTTAGCGCCAACAGATCAAGAGCATCAACAGCAGGTGATTGATAGACGATCTAATGTGCTAAAGTGGTTTAATTATTTTTTTAAATGAATATGAATAAAAAGAAATATATAATTATTGGCGTGGTAGTAGTTGCTTTAGTACTTTCTCAAGTACTATTAGTTCAATTAGTTTATGCTAAAAAGGTAGGAGGAAATATAGCTAGTACTATATCTAAAATATATAGTTTAAAAGCTGGTACTATAGTTAAAGATGAACAGATATTAAATATATCTTTAGATGATTTTTTTATTAACAAGAGATTAGCTGTAAAGTTTCTAAGCACTGATATAGCTGTAGATACTTTAGGCATTAGTAGTCAGGATCTACCAGATGATGAAGAAATTAATAATGTAGTTTGGGATAAATTAGT
>DAOVVF010000053.1 GCA_030632225.1 Candidatus Parcubacteria bacterium | reverse complement strand
TAGTTATATTATTTGTTTTGTTGTATAAAATATAGTCAGTATAGTTATTATTCCAAGCTAGTTTAGCACCTAAACCATTATTAACATTCAAAGTGCTAAGATTAAAATCAGTTTCTCCTGAAGCTTTTGGAAACATCAAAACAAAGAACTCAGGATTAATAGCATTAATAGTGCTCAGTAATCTTTTAGTATTACCATCTGAATTTAAAGTTTCATATTCTGATTCTGTAAAATTTAATTTACTAATATCAGGATTAACAAAATACATTTCTAAAGTATTTCCTTTGCTGTTACCAGTAATAGTTATTTTATCACTTGTAGCAATAGTATTTTTAGGATAAGTATGAATAGTCCAGTCATATTTATGACTAGCTGAGTTTTTTTGAATATCATCAAAGATTATAAAATACTCGCCTACTTCACTTTTTTTAACACTTAAGGCATAACGATCAGCTTTTTCTACTGGGTTAGCACCATTATGTCCCCAAGACCAGTCAGCTCCTTTAAGTGGCCAGTCATTATTGTTGTATTCACTGTAGGTAGTGTAGGCAGCTGAATTATCACTACGTATATAGTCAGCAAAGCCATTAAACAAATAATGAGTAATGTCTCCATCAGTACCAATAGAGGCACCAGCATTGTGCTGTCCTTTATTATCTATAAATACTAGGTTATGGCCTTCAGATTGTTTGGCTGTATTGCTGTAACCAGCATCTATGATAAAGCTTTCACCTTTAGAAAATAAAGTAAATTGTCCCTGATCTTCTTGAGCGTGACCACTCCAGAATTTACCAGAGTAAAAAGAAAAAACAGAATCATTAGTAGTCGTTTCTTCAGCATTACGCCAGCCTGTCCTATAGTAATATAGCCCGCGATGAGGAAATAGTTTTGAATTTGGTAAAATAGTGCCAGGATCTACAGCTGTAAGATTTTTATTCCACAGTACAGTAGCCATCATATCTTGCCTAGTCCAATTAGTAATTTGGACTGCTTTTTTATATAACCATTCAGCAATTGAACTATTATATTTAGTCTGAGCCCAATCTATAACAGTATTATGAAGATTAAGAGGCATGGTTGAATACAAGGCATCATTAAGATTATTAATATCAGTACCTCTAGGACGTAGATTATATGCTAACCAATTTACTATATTACTTACTTGAGGTAAGGCTCCATAGTCATAGCCATCATAACGTACTCTAGCTTCAATATATGGAGCAAAGAATCTCATAGCCCAGCTAGCATAAAGTACGCCTTCAGTATATGCACCCTCTTCATCAAACAAGGTTCTTAAATTTAATTCTAATATTTCTTCTGATAGTTTTAAAGAATTGTCTAGTAATTCAATATTGCTACTCTCACCCCTTAAAACAATACTAGCTAAACCTAAACTACTGCCTGCCATAACACCTCCATTATTACCATATGGTTCATATTTTTTTAATTGCCAGTTGTAATTCCAGGGATCAGTAGCTATTGTCATATAATGTTCTAGTTCGTCTATGATTTTCTGTCTATCTTCATTACTAGCATTAGCAAAGCACATATCAAAACCAAGACTAAGAGTATATAAACGATGTGAATCATTATGTGGATCATCAGCTTTAGTAGTAGTATATGTATTAGCTAGATAAACTAAAGCTTCCTGACATTTTGTAGCATATATTTCCTTATTAGGATTGCTACTGTCAGATAATTGATGAGCTATAGCTAGAACAGGTATGTTGTTCATACCAAAAGAGCTACCCATTACTAACATGGCTTGTTCATAGCCAATAATTGTATTAGCATGCTCAATTAGTTCTTCCCAAGCCCTATCATCATCTCCCACACCATCATTTATTTTTTGTTGTAAAGTAGGAATGTCATTAGAGGAGAAAAGTAAATTAGGATGAGTGGCTGCCTTTACCTTGTCAGTAATTACAAAAATACTGAGAACAATTACAATAATTAGATATTTTTTGGTAATCATAGTTTAATTGATTCACCCTTCTTTAATATTAGTGTATCAAATTTTAATTTAGCTTGTATAGTCTTAGCATATTCTTCCATTACTTCTTTATTACCATGACTTAAAAATACCTTCTTAGGTTTCTTAAAACTGCCTAACCATTTTAGTAAAGCTGCTTGATCAGCATGAGCTGAAAAACCATCTATTTGATCAACAGCTGCTTTAATAGGGACAGACTTACCATAGTAATCAAAGTTAAAAGTACCATTTATTAGTTTATGACCTAAAGTACCCGGCACCTGAAAGCCTATAAACAAGATAGTGTTTTTAGCGTCTTTAACATAACGGGCTAAATGATGTAAAACTCTGCCTCCTTCAGCCATGCCAGAACCAGCCATTATTATCTTAGGAGGTGCTACAGCATTAATCTGTTTAGATTTTCTAACCTGGTTAGTTATTTTTAAATGAGGAAAGTTAAATAGGTCATTATCAGTATTTAAAGTATCTTGAGCTGCTTGGTTTAAGTATTTAATACTTTGTTTGTAGATTCTAGTAGCTGAAGCAGCCATAGGGCTATCTAAAAAAACAGGTACATTAAAGTCTAAATGATTTTCATAGTAGTCATTTAATACTTTTAGAATATCCTGAGTCCTTTCAATAGCAAAGATAGAAATTAATAAGGTAGAATTATTAACTACAGTTCTTTTAACAGCTTCTAACAGTTTTTCATTTCTGTCTTTTAAGTCTTCATGCAGTCTATTACCATAAGTACTTTCAGTAATTACATAATCAGCTTTCTTTAAATAATCTACATCTTTAACTAAGGGCATATTTTCTCCGCCAATATCACCACTAAAGACTATTATTCGACCACCTATTTTTAATTCAATAATACCAGCTCCTAAAATATGTCCGGCATTATGAATACTAAAGCTAATATCATCGCCTAATTGAATTGTTTGATAATAATTAACAGCTTGCCAATCTACTTTATTTAAATCACTCAAAGAATATAATTGAGGTAGTTTATGATATCTAGCCTTTTCCTGTGTAATATGATAGTTATCTTTTAATACTATTTGAGCTAGTTTAATACTTGGTTCAGTGGTATATACTTTACCTTTGTAGCCTTGAGCATATAGTTTAGGTAAACGTCCGCAATGATCTAAATGAGCGTGAGTTAAAATAACCGCGTCTAAACTAGAAGGGTCAAAACCAAACTCATCCCAATTTTTTAGGTAAGATTCCCAGCTACCTTGCCACAAACCACAATCTATTAATAAACGATAGTTATTTATTTTTAATAGATGACAAGAGCCAGTAACTTCTTCAGTAGCCCCCCAGGAAGTTAATTTAACATCAAACATGTTTTGTTTTTATTTTTTGATCAGCTGGTAGCCAGAATAAATCATGAAAACCATGATTAAAATAACTAGATATGAAACCCAATAGGGCACATCTGTTAAGCCAAGTCTAAGCGGTAGATTATAGCCAACACGCATTAGATGTATTATGCCGGCTAGAGCAAAAATAGTAGCTGATATTTTTATGTATGTGTTTTGTTTTAGCATACACGTAATTATATTGATATTATACCATTTTATGATTTACCCTGCCATTCATTAAAGAATTGTTCTAAATATTTTTTCATAAATCTATATCTTTGTTTAGCCATAGCTTTACCAGTCTTAGTGTGCATTCTGTCTTTAATTAACAATAATTTTTCATAAAAATGGTTAATGGTTGTTCCATTTTTCTTTCTAAAGTCTTTAAAGCTTTTATGAAGAACTGGCTTTATATTGGGATCATAAATAGGTCTGTTAAATTTTTGTCCAATAGTTATAGCTCTGGCAATACCAATCGCTCCTATAGCATCTAATCGATCAGCATCTTGTACTGCTTTGCCTTCTATGGTTTTCATTTTATCTTTAACGCCAGCTCCTTTGAAAGAACAGTTTTTTACAATATCTAAAACTAATTTATTTGTTTCGGAATCAACTTTTAATTGTTTTAATATTTTTTTAGCTTGAGGAACAGTATTATATTGTTTGCTAAATTTATAATCATCTAAATCATGGAACAAACTACCAAGTTCAACAATAAATAAATCAGCTTTTTCTTGTTCAGCAATTCTTTTTGCTATAGTTCTAACTCTTTGAATATGATACCAGTCATGACCAGTACTTTCGTTGTAGTAATGTTTTTTAATATATTGCTCAGCTTTTTTGATTATTTTTTGTTTATTCATACAAAAAGTATACCATTTTTTAGGATTAAAATAAAAAAACCCTAGATTAACTAGGGTTTAAGTTTTTATATCTTACCAACTAAGTCTAAGCCAGGCTTGAGAGTATCTTTGCCAGGCTGCCAATTAGCTGGACAAACTTGGTCACCATATTTATGAACAAACTGGGTTGCTTGTAATTTTCTTAGTAACTCATCACTAGATCTACCTATTCCATTATCATGCACCTCAATAGTTTTTAAATGTCCTTCCGGATCTATGATAAAAGTACCGCGTAAAGCTAGCCCTTCTTCTTCAATTAACACTCCGTATTGTTTGCTAATACTATGAGTGGGATCAGCAAGCATAGGAAACTTAATTTTTTTTATAGTATCACTATCTTCATGCCAAGCCTTATGAACAAAAATAGTATCAGTGGACACTGATAGTATTTCAGCATTTAAGTTTTTAAACTCGCTATATTTATCAGCTAGATCACCTAATTCAGTTGGACAAACAAAAGTAAAGTCAGCTGGATAGAAAAATAGTATTACCCATT
>DAOVVF010000044.1 GCA_030632225.1 Candidatus Parcubacteria bacterium | reverse complement strand
TTAGAACATGATTCTTTTACTAAAAAAGCACAAGGTATTGAAGCTTGGCGTAAAAGTGAAACATATAAAATATATTTAGAATTAGGTCTAGAAAGTATGCATCAGAAAAAAGAAGTTAAAGAATTAATTGCTGATTATGAAAAACAAAGTAAGAAGACTTTAAGTTTTGAAGAATTTGAATCAATTTCAGATTTAAATAGGAAGCTAAGATTTTAATTTATGGAAAATAGATTTATCGTACCACAATTTATAGATGCGGAAGATAAAATCTGGGGGCCAATAACAGTCAGACAGTTTGTTATTGTTCTAGTTGGAGCATTATTCATATTTATTAGTTACAAATTATCTGATTTTGGATTATTTCTTTTAGAAACAATAATTATTTTAGCTTTAGTTGTTCTTTTTGCCTTTTACAGAGTTAATGGAGCACCTTTTCATTTATTTGCTTTAAATATTGTTCAAACTTTTAAAAAACCACCTCTTAGAGTCTGGCTTAAACAATATATAGAATTAAAAGAAGAAGAATTAAAAGAAGAAGAAGAGGATGAATTGCCACCTAAAAAAACTTTTTTACCTAGTAAGAAATTATCAGAGCTATCCCTAATAATTGATACAGGAGGAGTATATAAAGGTGAAGCTGAAGCCAATAAAATTAATAATTTAGATTATAATATTAAAGATGAAAAATAAGAAATTAGCTGGTAACAAACCAAAGACTTCAACTCAAAAATATTTAGATGTTGCTGAAATAAGAGATGATGCAGTTATATTAAACGATGGTACAGTTAGAGGAGTATTGTTAGTTTCTTCTATTAATTTTGATTTAAAGTCAGAAGACGAACAAAGGGCTATCATTGGTGGTTATATTAGCTTTTTAAATACTCTAGATCATCCTTTACAAATAGTTATTCAATCTAGACCTTTAAATATTGATGATTATATGGACAGAATTAAAAAAGTGGAAAAAGAGCAGACTAATGAACTATTAAGAATGCAAACTGCTGATTATCTCCAGTTTATCAAAGAACTATTGACTTTAGAGAAAATAATGAGCAAGAAGTTCTACATGACTATTCCATATAGTCCAGTTAGCGACAAAAAAAGAGGTTTTAGAGATAGATTTGCTTCAGTATTTGCTCCAGCCAAAGCTGTTAAATTAAGTCGTAAGCGTTTTGAAGAATTTAGCGTTCAATTAACTAAACGATGTAATTTTATCTCAGGCGGTTTATCTAGTTTAGGTTTAGCTAATCAGCGTCTTAATACGCAAGCTCTAATTGAATTATATTATAATAGTTACAATCCAGATCTATTTCAAAGAGAACCTATGGAAAACGTTAATAAATTAAGGGTAGAATAACATAATGTTTAAAGCTTACAAACTTAAAAAACAAGTAGCCAAAGGAAAGCTTGATGAAAGTAAAGAAGAGTCACCTAAGAATAAAGAAGCGGCTAAACAGGATGTAACTAAGCAGAAAGAATTATTAGAGGCAGAAAAAGTTTTTCGAGAAGGTGTTGTTTCTGTTAAAGATTTAATAGCTCCAGCTTCTTTAAGGATTGATAGCAGATTCTTGCAATTAAATGATCTTTTTGTTAGAACAATATTTGTAATGACTTATCCTCGTTATGTAACCATTGGCTGGTTTGCTCCGATTATAAACGAAAGTATGACTCTAGATGTAGCTATGTTCTTTTATCCAATAGACATAGCTATGGTATTGAAGCAATTAAGGAATAAGGTGGGTACCATGGAAGCTCAGATTATGGCTGATCATGAAAAAGGTGCTCCACGTGATCCAATTGCGGAAACAGCTTTACGTGACATAGAATCTTTACGTGATGGTTTAAGTCAGGGTACTGAAAAGTTTTTTCAATTTGCTTTGTATGTAACTATCTATTCTAAAGAAAAAGAGGAATTAGAATTAGCTAGTGATCAGGTTGAAAACCTATTAGGTATGCAGTTAATCTATTCTCGTCGTGCTCTTTTTCAAGCTGAACAAGGCTTTAATTCTACTTTGCCTTTAGGCAATGATGAGCTAATGATTTCTACTAATATGAATAGCTCACCAATTGCTTCTTCTTTTCCTTTTGTTTCTTCAGAGCTTACTTCAGAAGAAGGTATATTATATGGTATTAACAGGCATAATAATAGTTTAATATTATTTGATAGATTTAGTTTACAGAATGCTAATATGGTAGTTTTTGCTACTTCTGGTGCTGGTAAAAGTTATGCTATTAAATTAGAAGTATTAAGATCGTTGATGCTTGGTACAGATGTTATTATCATTGATCCGGAAAATGAATATCAACATCTTTCAGAGGCTGTTGGAGGTTCATATATTAATGTTTCTTTAAATTCAGAATCTAAACTTAATCCTTTTGATCTGCCAAGAGGTATTGGTGGAGATACTAAAGCAGAAGATATTCTAAGAAGCGCTGTCATTACTCTTAAAGGCTTAATTAGATTAATGATTGGTGAGATTACCAATGCTGAAGATTCTTTGTTAGACAGAGCCTTGTTAGAAACTTATGCTAAAAAAGATATTACTCCAGAATCTGACCTTTCAAAAGTAGATCCACCCTTAATGTCTGACTTAGAAGAGATCTTGTTAAATATGGAAGGTGGTGAAGATATGGCCTTACGTGTTAAGAAATATACTGAAGGTACTTTTTCAGGATTATTCAACAGTCCAACTAATATTAAGGTAGATAATCAGTTAATTATCTTTAGTATCAGAGACTTAGAAGATGAGTTAAGGCCAATTGCTATGTATATAGTGGTTAACTATATCTGGAATATTATTAGATCTGAAATGAAGAGAAGAATGTTAGTAGTTGATGAAGCCTGGATTATGATGAGGCATGAAGATAGTGCTAAATTTATGTTTGCCCTAGTTAAACGTTGCCGTAAATATTATTTAGGAGTTACTACTATTACCCAGGATGTTAATGATTTTTTAACTTCACCTTATGGTAATGCTATTGTTACTAATTCTTCTATGCAGTTATTGTTAAAACAATCACCAGCTGCTATTAGCTTGATTCAAAATACTTTTATGTTAACTGAAGGAGAAAAATATCTCTTACTAGAATCAGCTATTGGTGAAGGTATATTCTTTGCTGGTTCTAAGCATGCCGCTATTAAAGTACAAGCCTCTTATGCTGAACATCAGATTATTACTTCTGATCCAAGACAGTTATTAGAAATAGAGGAGGCTAAGAAAGAGTTTGAAGAAGCTATGATAGCTGAAGCAGACACACAAGGAGAACAAAGTGCTACAGAAGAATCTGTTAAAGAAACAGTGGCAACTGCTGAAACTCAACCAGATAGTCAAACAATTAATAAATAAATATGGACAAAGCCAAAAGAAAAAAGATTATTATAATATCTATTATTGTTTTAGTTATTATAGGTATCTTCCTATTAATTTGGAGTTTAAGTGATAGATTAGGACCAGGTACTCCAGCTACTAATGAACAGCCTGAATTTATTCCACCTTCTGCTAATTTAGAGTACAAGTCTGTAGAGCCTTCACAAACCAGTACAGAGTTTAATGCTATTAATCTAGCTAAGAATTTTGCGGCTCGTTTTGGCTCATGGTCTACAGATAGCCAGGGCTACAATCTAGCAGAGTTAGAACCATTAAGTACTAGTCGGATGAAAGGCTACTTGAATAGTATTACCATAGACAATGCAGAGGAATTTAATGGTGTAACTACCAAAGCTCTATCAGCTGAAATAATATCCTTAGGAGGAGGACAAGCTAGGGTATTAGTTGGCACACAACGAATAGCTATTGATAAGGATTTAAAGGAGACTGTTTACTATCAAGACATAGAGCTTTGGTTAGTAGCAGCTGGTGATCAATGGTTAGTTGATAGAGTTACTTGGCAGGAAGATTAATTAAAATAAAAATAGAATATGGATAATAGAAAAGTATTAATAGTTATTGGCTTTATACTCTTTGTATTAGTGTTAGGTTTTGCTTTGTACTGGGTTTTCTTTAGATCAGTACCAATAGAGCTTAGACCAGATGGTTTTAATGCGGGTAATGTACCAGATATTGGAGCTGGTAATGTTAGTATTATAGATACTAATGATACTATTAATAGTTTGCCTTGGGAAGAATATATTAAAGATGAAATATCACCAGTAGCTAGCGGAGGTTTGACTTCAGTTAATCCAGTTACAGAATCAGCAGTAGATGGTGTGACTACTGGTATTGGTGGTTTGCAATATTATGATAAGGATGCACAACAATTTTACCGTATTAATGAAAATGGTGAAATAGAATTACTATCTGACAAGAAATTTTTTCAAGTTCAAGATGTTACTTGGGCTAATAGAGGTGATAAAGCTATTCTAGAATATCCTGACGGTACTAATATTTTATATAATTTTAAAACTGGTAAACAAGTTACTCTACCTCATGAAATGGAAGGATTTTCTTTTAATACTATTGGTAGTCAGATAACCGCTAAATGGATAGGTGATAATGAAGATAATAATTGGTTAGTGGCTGCTAATGATGATGGTTCTGGTATGTTTTTGATAGAGCCAATGGGTGATCAAGCACATAATACTCACGTTGGTTTTTCACCTGATAATCAGGTAGCAGCTCTATATACTTCTTATATAGATGCTGAAAGGCAGGAAGTTTTGCCAATTGGTCTGCATGGAGAAAATTTTAAATCTTTTACAGTAAGCGGAGCTGGTTTTACTTCAAGTTGGTCACCAGAAGGAGATACTTTACTATATAGTGTATATAGTTCAGCTACAGATTATGCTCCTAATCTCTGGGTAACTCAAGGCCAGACCAGTTCTTTAGGAGACTTAAAGGTTTCTTTAAGTGTATCTACCTGGCCTGAGAAATGTACTTTTAGTGGTAGTGAGACTCTTTATTGTGCTGTACCGCAAGGTTTACCAAGAGGGGCAGGTCTTTATCCAGAAATAGCTGATGGTTATCCTGATAATTTCTACAAAGTAGATTTAAATAGTGGTATTAAAACATTATTAGCCAGTCCAGTAGGAGCCAGTGGTTCTTATACCGCTTATGATTTACGAGTTTCTCCTGACGGTTCTTTGCTATATTTTACTGATAGAGTCACAGGTAAATTACAAAGTATTAGATTAAAATAATATGAAGTATAAAAAGACACTACTTAGTATTTTATTAACAATTATAGTAGGAACACTATTAGTATTTAATGTAGTAGCTGCAATTGATTACAATCCTCAGGATGGTATTAAATTTACACCAAATATAGCCATACCTGGTTCTCCTTTTAAACTTAATACACCAGTTACTATAACAGGAGATTCAATAGGAGAATATATTAAAGCCCTTTATGAATATGGTGCT
>DAOVVF010000091.1 GCA_030632225.1 Candidatus Parcubacteria bacterium | reverse complement strand
TACCATTCTGTAATCTTCAAACTCTGGTTGTGAAAAAAGGTTAAATAACCCGGTAAAATACAAATCATTAGGAGCAAAACCAACTATAGTAGCTAAACTTGTCTTATCAACCAATAACTTAGCTAAATCTCTAATATCACTTTTGTAAGCTTGTTTTAATTCTTGCTGTTCTTTAGAATTAACTGCTTTAATATTCAACAGATTATCTAAATAGAAACGATAACCAGTAATAGTTGGAATACGTCCGGCAGAAGTATGTGGTTGAGCAATATACCCCTGCTTTTCTAACTCATTCATTTCATTCCTAATAGTAGCTGAAGATACCTTAAAATCTTCTGTTAAAGCTTTAGAACCTACTGGACTAGCTGTTTTAGTATATATATCTACTATATTCTTAAGTAGTTTTTCACTCCTATTATTCATACCATACATTATATACAAATTAGCACTCTGAGTCAAGGAGTGCTAATGATATATTATCCTCTCTTGACATATGGCTATATTTATGTTATTATTCCCCGTTATTCAGTTGTTCTGTAAAAGTTAACCCAAAAAGGAGGTACGTCATGAAAAAGCAGCTTTTGACTGCTATCATGGTATTAATTGTGGTTATGCTGGCCATTCCCGTGCTGGCTCAGACCACCACCAAGGTCACCATTGATCTGAATGATCTTCCCCCCGATGTGGCTGCTCAGGTTATGGCAGCCAAAAAACTGGCCGAAGAAGGTCCTCTCCCTGAAACCACTGCTATGGAAAGAGCTGAAGAATGGGCTGTCTTTGGTGAAAAATTCGGCCAAGTTATCGCCAGCGTTTGCAAAGAACTCAATATCGCTGTCAATGATTTCATCGCCACCGATGTCGGCAAACTGACCGCTGCCATGATCATTTGGAAAGTTCTCGGTCGTGAGCTCTGGGACATTTTCGGCGGTGGCATCATCTGGCTCGTTATAACAATGATTCTCTGGCGTTCATTCAGATTCTTTCATATGAACCAACGCATCAAGGACAAAAAAACTGGTGAAACCACTTACATTTCCCGATACGACTTCGAGAATGGATCCTATGCAATGGCATCAGGCATTACCCATGCTTCCATCTTTGTCGTTTTTACCATCGTCTGCATGGTGATCATCTTCTAACTGCGTTAACAAAAAAAGACCGTTCTACAATGAACGGTCTTTTTCTTTATATAAATATTTTAATCTTTCCTTAAAGCAGTTATTGGTTCTAAATTAGCTGCTTTTTTAGCAGGATAAAGTCCAAATATTAAACCTACTGCTACTGAGAAAGTTATAGAAATAACTATACCTAATATAGATACAGAAAAAGGCCAATCTATACCATAGTAACTAGCCACAAAAGCTACTAAATATGTAAAGCCTAAACCAAGTATAATACCGACTACTCCACCAATAAAGGTAACAACTATAGCTTCTGATAGAAACTGCATCATAATACTTCTTTTACTAGCACCAACTGCTTTTCTTAAACCTATTTCAAAAGTTCTTTCTGCTACTGTAGCATACATAATATTCATAATACCTACTCCACCAACCACTAAAGACACAGCCGCTAAAGCTACTAAGAGTAAGGTAATAGCTCCGATTATAGTATCCATTAATTCTCTAGCTTCTTTAGCACCCATTACTTCAAAATCATCCCTATCAGGATTAGTAATGCCATGCTGTTCTCTTAATATACCTCTGATAGCATCTACAGCTTGTTCTTCTCTGTCTGGTGAATCTACTTGAGCTACTATTTGCATTACATAGTCTATACCTAATAGCATCTTCTGTGTAGTTTTAATTGGCATATAGACTATGTCATCCATATCAAAGAAAAGAATACTACCACGAGGTTCAGCTACACCAACTACCTTAAAATTCATCTTGTTAATCTTTACACTCCTACCTATAGCATCATTAGAACCAAATAACTGATCTTTTACTTTAGAACCTAGCACCACCACTCTGGCCAAACTATCATCTTCATCATTAGTATAGAATCTGCCTTCAGCTATTTCCATACTGTCTATATCTATGAAATCAGCACTAAGACCATAAATCATAGCTTTTTCAGCTTGTCCCTGCCAAGAAACTATTTCTTGTGCCGTTATACCAGCATATGCTTTATCAACATAGGGTAGCTTAAGTATTTCCTGACGATCATCTTCAGTCATGGTAGTAATTACTACACCTTGTACCTGACTAATAGCTCCTCCACCTGATTGTGGTACTCTAACTTCAGCATTAATATAGTTAGGGCCAAAACTATCTACCATGTCATAGATTATCTCTTTAAAGCTATTACCCGCTGAAATAATCATAGTAACAGAAGCAATACCAATAACTACACCTAAAATAGTTAAAGATGTTCTTAATTTACTTTTCTTTAAAGCTTGCGTAGCTATTTGTATTGAATTAAATATTTTCATACTATTCGTAACGTAAAGCTTCTATTGGATTAAGTTCAGCTGCTTGTTTCGCTGGATACCAGCCAAAAGCTAAGGCTACTATAATTGTAAATATAATAGCTAAAATTATTGATAGAAAGGAAATAACAAAAGGCCAATCATAGCCTAAGAAGTTGGCTACTACAGAAACTAAATATGAAATAATAATACCCGAGATAATACCAATAATTCCTCCTAAGAAAGTAATAACTACAGTCTGTATTAGAAAGAGCATACTAATATCAGTTTTAGTAGCACCAACTGCTTTTCTTAAACCTATTTCTTTAGTGCTTTCTGAAACTGAAACTAACATAATATTCATAATACCTATGCCACCAACTAGTAAAGAAATAGCAGCAACCATAGCTAAAAAATAATTTAAAGAGGTTGTGATATCATCTAAAGTGCCTAAGGCCTCTTCCTGAGAACGAACTGAAAAATCATCATCTTTAGGATCATCAATATTATGCTGATCACGTAGCACTAATTTAACCTTTTCAGTAACAAAATCTACATCAGCTCCGGCAGCTACTTTAGCTCTAATGAAAGTAAGATGATTAATGCCTAACATTAATTTTTGAGCTGTATAAAGGGGCATAAATATCTGATCATCCTGATTTTGAAAACCTGACATGCCTCTTTCTTCCATCACACCGATCACTCTAAAAGATTCCTTGTTTACTTTTATTCTCTGACCAATTGGATCATTACGTCC
>DAOVVF010000001.1 GCA_030632225.1 Candidatus Parcubacteria bacterium | reverse complement strand
ATATTTTTATCATTTGTTCATTAACAATCACCCGGCTATCTATGTTAACTAATGACTTAATATTACTATCAATAATGGATACTTGCAAACGACGATAGACATCATCTAGCCATTTATTAAGTAAAGGAGGTGAAGTTACAAACTCTACAACTCTGCTAAATAACTTTGAATTAAAAGTCTGTTTAACCTCTTTAGGAAAATGATTACTATAGCTATTAGGTAGAAATTCTAAATACCATTTATTATCTTCTAAAAATTTCTGATACAAATTATCTGGATTGTAAAGAGGCATTAATTGCCCTAACCAATATGGATAATATACATCATTATTACCTAACATAGCACTTTTAATATTCAAATGATCTTCATCAATAAAAAAGCTTAAACAAAAAGTATCTTTAGTGTTTTCTTCTGTAGGTCTAGCTCTTAACATCTTTACTACCATGATAGTAAAAAATCTGGCTAGCCACATTTTATTCTTCTTAGCAATTATAAACAAATCTATATCACTATCATCCTTAGTATTGCTATAAGCAAGAGTATTACAAATAGCTATCATTCTAACATAAGGAATATATCTAAATACCTTAGCTAAATAAATAGCTTTTCTAAACTTACCTTCAGCTAACTTATTATTCTTCTTGCGTAAATAACAAGTAAACTCTCTATCTTTTAAGCTGTAAAAACCTTCAATAGTAGATACTTTTTCTTTTAATATCTGACTGGTCTTTAAAGCTTCTTTAATTGCTGATAATTTAACCTGACCATTAGAACGATAAAGCCATTTCCATAGCTCAGTTAATGTTAATGGATAGTTAAAAATATCAAAAAAGGCTAGTGTCTTTAAAATAGATTTCTCTAAATTATTCATATCATTATATTACTTAAAATAATAAAATTTAGCAATAAAAAACCCCACACCATTTGATGATGTGGGGTTTAAGCTATTGGACCATTAAGGCTTTGTTTGAAGGAGGTAGTGTCAACATAGCTCTGGATCGTACAGAATCTTTGGCTGCTCTGTTCTTTGTGCACCAGGTAACAATAGTTCCCTGTCCAGACCATTCTGTTGTAATCACACAGTTTGCTGTCAGCTTGTCACTACAGCAAGTAATTGTCTCCGTATCCAGAGGCATACCTTGTTCTAAAAAGAACTTAAGTCCTTGCACCAAGCGTTCGAGCATGTTCATGCACCTAATGGGTGCAGTCGGATTTTTGAGCATGTCAGTAGAATCTACTGCCTGTTGTAGCCCTCGAATACGAACAGCATAGTTGTTGGGAATATTTTGGTAAAGAGAGGACTCACAATCAGTGATGGTAAAATGAATTGGAAAATTTGCCTTGGCACAAACCTCAAAAACTCTGGACAGACAAAGGCCTTTGGCCATAACCAGAACTTGTTGCAGTTCTTTACTGGGAACCGGAAACTTAAGTTTGGAAAAATCTGGACTTAAGCCAAACAATTTAAAAAACTGATACCAATCAGTTAAAATCTCCTCCTTGCTACTCGCTGGTGGGAAACCAGTTAACATGACTCTTCCCCTTTGAAAAAAATGTAAGGTACTGCTCTGATTTAGCTAAACAAAAATACAGGAAGACCCCCCCCTGTACTATATATAAAATTAACAATATTAATTAAACTTGTCAATGACTATTTGAATATTTTGCTTAAATACTGACCAGTATAGCTTTTCTTTTCTTTAGCTACTTGTTGAGGAGTACCTTCAGCTACAATATAGCCTCCTTTATCACCACCTTCTGGACCTAAATCAATTACCCAGTCAGAAGACTTAATAACATCTAGATTGTGTTCAATAATTAAGACTGTATTTCCTTTATCAACCAAGCGTTGTAATACTTCTAATAGTCTTTTTATATCATCAAAATGCAAACCAGTAGTAGGTTCATCTAAAATATATAATGTCTTACCAGAAGAACGACGTGATAATTCAGTAGCTAGTTTAATTCTCTGTGCTTCACCACCTGATAATGTAGTAGCTGGTTGTCCTAATTTGATATAGCCTAAACCAACATCAACTAAAGTTTTTAACTTGTTATGGATATTAGGAATATTATCAAAGAAGTTCATGGCTTCTTCAGCAGTCATCTGTAATATTTCAGAAATATCCTTACCTTTGTAATGAATTTCTAAAGCATCGTTATTATACCTCTTGCCACGACATTCTTTACACTCTACATAAACATTAGCTAAGAAATTCATTTCTATCTTGATCATGCCATCGCCCTGACAAGATTCACAACGGCCACCTTTGACATTAAAGCTGAATCTACCAGCTTTGTAACCACGTACTTTAGCTTCTGGTATTTCAGCAAATAGATCTCTGATATATGTAAAGACTCCAGTATATGTTGCTGGATTAGATCTTGGTGTTCTGCCAATTGGAGACTGATCAATATCAATCACCTTATCAATATTCTCTAAGCCTTTAATTTCCTTATGCTCACCAGGACTACTTTTAGCTCTGTAAAAATGTCTAGACAAAGCTTTAGCTAGAATCTCTGTCATTAGAGTTGATTTACCAGAACCAGATACTCCTGTAATACTAACAAACTTACCTAAAGGTAAATTAACATCTATATCTTTTAGATTAAATTCACTGGCTCCTAGAATACTTAATTGCTTGCCATTACCTTTACGGTACTTCTTAGGTAAAGAAATAGCTTTAGTACCTGCTAAATACTGTCCAGTTAAAGATTTCTTGTTTTTTTTGATAGCAGCTGGAGTTCCTTGAGCTACTAATTTACCACCATGTTTACCAGCTCCAGGACCAATATCAATTACATGTTCAGCTGAAAGAATGGTTTCTTCATCATGTTCTACTACAATTACTGTATTACCTATATCTCTTAGATGACTTAAAGCTTCTATTAATCTCTTATTATCTCTTTGATGTAAGCCAATAGATGGTTCATCTAGAATATATACTACGCCAGTTAAAGCAGAGCCTATCTGCGTAGCTAAACGAATACGTTGAGCTTCACCGCCTGATAATGTAGTAGCTGATCTGTCTAAAGTTAGATAATCTAAACCAACATCAGATAGATAATTAAGTCTTTCCTTTATTTCTCTGATAATCTGCTTAGCAATTATCAACTGAGTACTGTCTAATTCTTTGGGTAAGGCAGTAAAAAACTTGTAAACCTCGTTAATGCTCATAGCAGTTACTGCAGCTATATTCTTACTATCCAATCTAATGCTTAAAATCTCTGGCTTTAGTCTTTTACCGTGACAAGTTTCACAAATCTCTATCCTCATATATCTTTCTATCTCACTACGGATATAGTCTGAATCAGTTTCACGATAGCGCCTGGATAGATTAGCAACAACTCCTTCAAACTTAGTTTTGTAATCTCCATTATGATTGCCATTCCAATTTAATCTATATTCTTCAGAACCAGTACCATAGAGTACAATATCTAATTGCTTCTTGGTTAATTTACTAATTGGTACTCGAGTAGAAAACTTATATCTCTTAGCTACTGCTTCTAAAATAGCTGCATACCAGCCTTGATTAGTAGCTGTACGAGACCAAGGTCTAATAGCTCCTTCAGCTAAAGATAATCTAGGATTAGGCATTACTAAATCTGCATCTACAATTAGCTTAGTACCTAAACCAGTACAGTCAGGACAAGCGCCATGAGGATTATTAAAAGAAAAATCACTAGCTTCAATACTAGCAAAATTAACTTCATTGTGTTCAGGACAAGTAAAGTGCTGTGAAAAACTCATATCCTTATCACTCTTAGGTAAGTTAATAACTATATAGCCATTACCTAAATCTAAGGCTACTTTAAGTACGTCCATTAAATGAGTTTTAGTCTTTTTACTACCATCTTGTCTAAGATGATCAATGACTATTTCAATAGTATGTCTTTTGTATTTATCTAACTCTAGTTTTTCAGCATCAGTTAAACTCATTATCTCACCATCTATTCTAATTCTTTGATAACCAGCCAACTTAACTCTTTCTAGAGCTTTACGATGCTCTCCTTTTTTGTTAGAGATTATAGGACTTAAGAGTATAAACTCTACTTCAGCTGGTAGTTTCCAGATCTTGTCAGCTATTTGAGTTAAACTTTGTTTTTCTAAAGCTGTATCACATTTATGACAGTAGGGAATACCAACTTTAGCAAATAGTAATCTTAAATAATCATATATTTCAGTAACTGTACCAACTGTAGAACGTGGATTACGAGAAGAAGATTTCTGATCAATAGATATAGCGGGAGAAAGTCCATCTATTTGTTCTACATCAGGCTCGTCCATTATATCTAGAAATTGTCTGGCAGATGCTGATAGTGATTCAACATATCTTCGTTGTCCTTCAGCATAGATAGTATCAAAAGCTAAAGAAGATTTACCAGAACCAGAAAGCCCCGTGATAACAACAAGTTTGTCACGGGGAATTTTAACATCCACATTCTTTAGATTGTGTACACACGCACCTTTGATAGTTATATACTTAGGCATATGAAAATTTGAGAAATGATAATCCTGAACAGGATAACATGGAACAGAAACTAAGTCAAGAATTAATGGGAAGATATCTAAAGCCTCTAGTTGACAAATAGCCCCTTATCTGCTAAGATACAGTAGTTAATTAATACTATACATGGAAAATATCCTATATATCGTACAGATTGTCATATCTATTCTGTTGATAATCACTATTTTAATGCAACAAAAAGGCTCTGGATTGGGCTCTGCTTTTGGCGGTGAAGGTGCTGTTTATCGTACTAAAAGAGGAGCTGAAAAAATTATCTTTAGAGCTACTATTGTTCTAGCTATATTATTCTTAGCCACAGCTTTGGCTAATCTATTTATTGGTAATTAAATACTATAACAGTGTTCTCAAAAAATCCTTTGTCTAAATTAGGGCAAGGTACAAAATCATTCTTCTCTTTTGTTACTAGAAATAGTAAAAATATTTTTACTAAATCTTTTACTTTAGGTAGAAAAACTAAAGAGCAACTTTTTCCTCCAGAACCTGAGGATATTAATCAGCAATTAATTCTAGGTTTGAATAGGAAGAAAATACCTAATTGGTCTCAGTTAAAACAACTACCTAAGTTCTTAAACAAACAAGAAAAATTACAAATACTAGTAGCTATATTAATATTTGTAATAGCTTCTACCACTTTTGGTTGGCGCACCTATGTTGATAATTCAATAGCTGTTCCAGCTAAAGGTGGTAGCTATACTGAAGGATTAATTGGTACACCTCGTTTGGTTAACCCTGTCCTAGCTGCTACTGATGTTGATCGTGATTTAAATAAATTAGTCTTCTCTGGTTTAATGAAATTTGATGAGCAGGGTCAATTAGTACCTGATCTAGCTTCTGGTTATACTATTGATGCTGAAGGTAAAACATATACTTTTGAGTTAAAAGATAATCTGAGATGGCATGATGGCCAGAAAATAATAGCTGATGATATTATTTTTACTATTAATAGTATAAAGAATCCTGAATACAAAAGTCCTTTCAAGAATAGCTTTAATGGTATTACTGTTCATCGTATAAACGACAAGACAGTACAATTTAGATTAGAAAATCCTTTTTCTCCTTTTCTATCTATTCTAACTATTGGCATCATACCCGAACATCTCTGGTATTCTATTCCTGCCTTTGGAGCTGCTTTAGCTGACTTGAATATCAAACCAATTGGTTCAGGACCCTATCAATTTAAATCTTTAACTCGTGATAGTGAAGGTATTATCAGAAACTACAATTTAGAAGTTTACGAAGACTATCATCTAGGTCCTGCCTATATTTCTAACTTAAGCTTTAAGTTCTATCCAGACTTTTTAACTGGAGTAACTGCTTTAGAGAATAGTAATATTGATGGATTAATATACTTACCAAAAGAATTTAAGGATGAATTAAAGAATAGTAAGATTAACTTACATAATCTGCAATTCCCTCAATATACTGCTTTGTTCTTTAATCCTACTAACAACTCTGTACTAAAAGATTCTAAGTTTAGGCAAGCTTTGGCTTTAAGTGTTAATAAGCAGAGAATACTAATTGAAGTTTTGAATAATGACGGACAGATTATTAACTCCCCTGTCCTACCTGGTATGTTGGGCTATGATGCTGAATTAAAAGGCGAGGAATTTAATTTAGACCAAGCTAAAGCTTTGCTAGAAGAACTAGATTGGAAAATTAACGAAGAAGAACAATTTAGAACCAAAGGGGAAGAGGATGATAAAGAAGAATTAAGTGTTAAATTAACTACAGTAGATCAATCAGAAAATGTAAAGATAATTAGCATTATAAAAGAAAGCTGGGAAAGTATTGGCATTAAGACAGAATTAGAAATAATTTCTAAAGATAAAATAAAACAAAGTATTATTGAACCAAGAAACTACCAAGTATTAGTCTTTGGTGAAGTAATTAATATTAATTCTGGACCCTATCCTTTCTGGCATTCTTCCCAGAATGAATCTCCTGGCTTGAATTTAAGTGTGCTAGCTAACAAAGATATTGATAAGGCATTAGAGTTAGTCAGACAAGCTAAAACTAATGATGACAAGTTAGAACCTTTACAAAATTTTCAAGAAAAATTACTAGAACTTAATTTTGCTATATTCCTCTACAATCCTACATATACTTATCCGACAACTAACAAGTTAAAAGGCTTGGATAATCTCCAGTTTATTAACCTACCAGCTGATCGGTTTAATAATATTAACTCTTGGTATATAAAAACCAAAAGAGTACTCTCACAAGATTAATTAAAAATAACTAAAAAAATATTTATGAACGCAATAAAAGATACGACTGATAATTTACTATCAAGTAATACCAGTAAAAGAAAAAAGAAGCCCTTTTATAGGGCAAGAAAAAATGTAAAACATAAAATTAGGCCTAAAAAAACTAAAGGTCCTGTTTTAACACAAGCTAAAAAGCAAACTCCTAGAAAAAGTAAGCCTATTAAACAAACAAGGCGAAAAGCTCGTCCATTAATAGGCAGAAAATTTCAGCCACAGAAAGGAACTCCTATAGCTATTAAAGATACTCTAAAAATTTATCCTTTAGGAGGCCAGGAAGAGGTTGGTAGAAATAGTACTGTCTTTGAATATAAAGATGATATTATAATCTTAGACATGGGTATACAATTTCCTGATGAAAATATGCCCGGTATTGACTATATTATACCTAACACATCTAGTCTGGAAAAAAAGAAAAAAAATATCCGTGGGGTTCTCTTTAGTCATGGACACTTAGATCATATTGGTGCAGCTCCTATGATGCTAGAGCAGTTAGGCTATCCATTAATAATTGGCAGACAGCTTACCTTATCACTTATTAAAAAAAGACAAGAAGATTATAAAAAGGGTTCTGTAGGTCAATTAAAAACAGCTGTTATTAACAACTTCAACCAAAAAATAAAATTAGGAAAATTTGAAGTAAGCTTTTTCCGTGTAGAACATTCTATTATGGATGCTGTGGGTGTTATTATAAAAACTCCTCATGGCACCATTATACATCCTGGTGATTGGAATTTAGAAACTGATCCTATGGAAGGTGATATTGTTACCTATGAACATCTTAGTAAATTACCCTCACCCCGTATTTTAATGCTGGAGAGTTTAGGTGTTTCTTACACTAAGCAAAGGGTACCCGTCAAAGAAGCTATTCAAAATCTACAAAAACTTATCAGAGAAGCTCCTGGACGAATTATTATTGGTACTTTTTCCTCTAATTTAGAAAGGGTTAAAGTTTTGATTGAATATGCTGAAAAAGTTGGTAAAAAAATTGCTCTAGATGGTTACAGTATGAAAATGAATGTAGAGATTGGCAAAAAACTTGGTTATTTAAAATTTAGAAAAGATTCCCTTATTGGTGTTAATAAAATTCATAACTACCCTGACAATAAAATTGTTGTTATTTGTACTGGTGCTCAAGGTGAGACTAATGCTGTCTTCTCCCGTATTGTTAATGGCAGTCACAAAAATATAAAAATTAAGGGTAGCGACACTGTGGTCTTTTCATCTTCAGTTATTCCTGGTAATGAAGCTACTATCCAAAGACTAAAAGATAAAATTTATCGCCTAACAGAAAATGTTATTCATAGTGAATTTATGAATGTGCATTCAGGTGGTCATGCTAACGCTAATGATATTGTACAGGTACTTAAGCAAGTTAAGCCTGATTACTTTATACCTGTCTATGCTAATCACTATATGCTGGTTGAAACTAAGAAGTTGGCTATACGCAATGGTTTAAAAGCTAACCAGATTATTGTTTTAAATAATGGCGATGTTCTAGAATTTAAAAACGGTAAACCACAGCCAGTCAAAGAAAAAGTTAACACTGATTATGTTATGGTAGATGGCTTAGGCATTGGTGACATATCAAATGTTGTCTTACGTGATAGACAAGTTATGGCTACTGATGGCATGATAGTAGTTATTGCTACTATCACTCGCAACAATGGACGTTTAATTCATTCTCCTGATATTATTTCTCGTGGCTTTATTTACATGAGGGAGAATAAAAAATTAGTAGAGGAAATAAGGACTAGAATAAAGAATACTATCAATGAACATAGTAAAACTCATACTAAAATTGATGAAAAATATATAAAAGAGACTTTACGCAATAATTTAGGTAAATTTATATTCCAAAAAACTGAACGCAGACCAATGGTTCTGCCAGTTGTCATTGAAGTATAAATAGGCTAAAATAGAGATATGAAAACACTATTCTCTGGCATACAACCAACCGGTAATTTACATCTAGGCAATTATCTAGGTGCTGTTAAAAACTGGGTAGACTTACAGAATAAATATAGTTGTATTTACTCTGTAGTTGATCTACATGCTTTAACAGGAAATATTACAGCTAAAGAGCTAAAAGATAATACTTTAAGCTTAGCTATTGATCTGCTAGCTGTTGGTATTAATCCTAAGAAATCTATTCTCTTTAGACAATCTGATGTAGTTGGACATACAGAACTAGCCTGGATATTTGGTACTCTTACCCCTATTGCTGAACTTAATAGGATGACTCAGTTTAAAGACAAGTCTGAAGAGCAAAAGAATAATATTAATTCTGGTTTACTAACCTACCCTGTATTACAAGCTGCCGATATATTACTATATAAAGCTGAAGCAGTACCGATTGGTGAAGATCAATTACAGCATTTGGAACTAACTAGAGTAATTGCTAGAAAATTCAATAACAAATATAAAACATATTTCCCTACAATTAACCCTACTCTTTCTCCTATTCCTCGAGTAATGTCTTTAAATGCTTCTAACAAGAAGATGAGTAAATCTTTAGGAGAGCCTAGTTATATTACTTTAAGAGATAATAAAGCTACTATTACTAAAAAGATTAAAAAAGCAGTAGCTGATGAAGCAGGAGTACATAATTTACTAGACCTTTACTATTACTTTGGAGATGCTAAAAAACATAGCACTATGAAAGCTGATTTTGAAGCTAATAAGTTAATGAACTCTAAACTAAAAGAAGAATTAACTAAAGAATTAATTAAATTCCTTAAACCTATTCAAACAAAGATTAAGCATTATGAAGCTCATCCTAAAGAGGTAGAGAAAATATTAGCCAATGGAGCTAAACAAGCTCAGAAGATAGCTGACAAAAATTTAAAGGAAATCAAAAAACTAGTAGGCTTAATATAATATGGGTATTCAAGTAGAATTTAATCCTGATCTAGCTTTAAGGAATATTGCTGAATACAAGAATGGTAATAGAAAAAAAGAAGAATGTATTCCAGAAAATCTAGAAGTAGAAAAAGAATATAATTTTCTAAAAAAAGATCAAAGACTATATTGGTTACATGGAGAATTACCTTTACTAGAAACTACTGGCAATGAACAATTGTCAAAACCAAAAGCCAGTATTATAATCCTAGAAGCTACTCACTTTAAAGAAAATGATACAGTATATACTAAAGGTAAATACAAGGTTATAGAAATATTTAAGGATGATGAGATACACTTTGAAAGTTATCAGAAGATATAAAAACAGCCCCGTTAGGGGCTGTTTTCTATTTAACTAAATTTTTTATCTTCTTCTTTTTACTAAAGTCTAATATATTCTCTACTGTAGTATCTAATATTCTTTCTAAGGCTTCCTGACTGTTAAAAGCATTATGAGGTGTGACAATTACTTTGTCAGATACTAACAGCATATGTCCTTCTACAATAGTCTTTAAACAATCTTGAGCGCCTCTTTTATCTGTACTGCAAAGATAAGGAGAAAGTAATTGAGCTTCTTCTTTAAGAATAAATTTCTCTTCTTCTAGCACATCTAAACCAATACCACTTAATCTCTCTGTTCTTAAACCATCTACTAAAGCTGTAGTATCTATTAGTCCTCCCCGAGCTGTATTAACTAGAATAGCTCCCTTCTTTATTAATTTAATATTCTTTAGGTTAATTAAATGGTGAGTCTTTTTATTATATGGAGCATGTAAACTAATTACATCTGATTTTTTTAGCAAATCATTTAAAGTAGCATATTTAAAGCCTAAACGTTTAGCTACCTTATTATCTCTTTTAGGGTCAAACACTAGCACATTCATTTCAAAACCTTTAGCCATTCTAACTACATGTTGACCAATATGCCCACAACCTATAATACCAATCGTCTTATCTTTTAAATCAAAACCCCTTAATCCTTCTAAGCTAAAATTACCACGTGAAGTTCTTTGATAGGCTTGGTGTATTTTACGAGACAAAGATAATATTAAAGCAAAGGTGTGCTCAGCTACAGTATTTTCTCCATAATAAGGGACATTAGCTACTTTAATTGATTTAGCAGATTTTAAATCAATATGATCAAAGCCTGTGGAACGAGTAGCTATTAATTTTAATTTAGGCAGAGATTTTATAACATCCTTATTTACTTTGGTATAGATAAAAGGAGATAGTATATCTATGTCTTTTATTTTAACTAAATCTTTCTTAACTAAAACATCCTTAAAAAAATTCAACTTAAAACTTTTTAATTTTTTACTTAAATAATCTTTTTCCCAGTCCTCTATCTCAAAAAAAGCTATATTTAATTTATTCATATTCATTTAGATTAATTTTTTTAGAAGTTATTATTCTGCCAAGAAATTTCTCAGCAGCTGAATCAAAGATATGAGAATCTCCGGTAGTTAAAAATGTCCTCTTAACTTCAGACCCTGCTAATTTTACCATATTAGAATGCCTTTGCAAATAATTTTTTAGTTTGTTAGCTACTACACTACCACTATTTAGAATTAAAACTTGATTACCAAACTCTTGCTGTATTTGTTCTGTTAACCAACCATAGTGAGTACAGCCTAATATAACTGTATCTGGCTGATAGCCTTTTAATTCGCGAATATATTCTTTTAATATTTCTTTTGTGGCTGGATTAGCTTCTTTTGAATTTTCAACAATTGGTACTAGTAAAGGACAAGCCCGTTGAACTGTCTCTAATGCCTTATCCTGCTCTTTTAATTCTCGTATATATGCTCCTGACTCTACGGTACTATTAGTACCTAGAACAACTATTGATTTATTATTACTCAATTGACTAGCTTCTTCAGCTAAAGGCCTAATAACTCCTAGTACATTTTTACCTGGCCATTTACTTGGTAAATACTCCTGCTGTATCTTCCGCAAAGCTTCTGCTGAGGCTGTATGACAAGCTAGAATAATTAAAAAACAGCCTTGATTAAATAAATAATCTACAGCTTGTTTGGTTTGATTAAAAATAACTGCCTGACTACTGTTACCATAGGGTGCTCGGTCATTATCACCCAGGTAAACATAATTGTAATCAGGCAGTGTTTTCTCTATTTCTTTGAATATAGTCAGGCCACCAAAGCCTGAATCAAATATTCCTATCATTTCTTTTTCATTCCTTCAAAAGCTCTTAAAATTTCTAAAGGCATGGCAAGTATAACTGTGTTAGATTGATCAGATGATAGGTCATTAATAGATTGCAGGGTTCTTAAATGTAAGGCTCCATCAGCACCTGATAAAGTATTAGCTGCCTTAGCCATATTATCAGCAGCAATTACTTCACCTTCTGCTTTAATAATTACAGCTCTTTTTTCTCTTTCTGCTTCAGCCTGTTTAGCAATAGTTCTCTTCATTTCCTGAGGTAATTCAATATGCTTTAAATCTACGGAAACTACTTTAATGCCCCAAGGATCTGTAGCAACATCAACAATTTGTTGAATACGATCAGAAACGTTATCTCGCTTAGTTAGTAATTCATCTAAACTAACTTCACCTACTACATCTCTCATAGTAGTCTGCGCTAATTGAGATACAGCGTAATAGAAGTGTTCTACTTCTAATATTGCTTTGTCAGCATAAGTAACCTTGTAGTACAATACAGCATTAACATTTACTGAAACATTATCTTTGGTTATAGCATCCTGATCTGGTACATCTACTGCTTTAACTCTGATATCTACTTTCTGCATTGACTGGAAGATAGGCCAAACTAAACGCCAACCTGGTTCTAAAATCTTTTTGTATTTGCCTAAGACAAATTTAACACCTCTTTGATATTGATTAATCTGTCTAATAGATACGAGGGTAATAACTATGGCTATACCCACAATCCATAATACTACTTGCATAAATTTATATGTTAATTATTAATATAATCAATTAGTTCTTTACTTTTTTCCTGCCAAAGCTGTTTATTATCGGCTTCAACTGTAATACGCAGTAACGGTTCAGTATTAGAAGCTCTAACATTAAACCACCAATTATCAAACTCAACTGTAATACCATCCATTTCATCTTTAATATTATCTTTATACTTTTGTCTAAATAAATCTAATTTCTCTTTAATATTATCTACTGTTAAATTAATTTCATCATCTTTATAGTACAAAGAGAAATCTTTTACTATCTCAGACAAAGGACGGCCGTCTTCTGATAAGGTCTGTAAAACTAATAGTAAAGCTATGAAGCCAGAATCAGCATAAAAATTATCTCTAAAAGCAAAATGACCTGAAACTTCCCCACTCATAATACCATTACCTTCACGCATATGACGAGCTAAGTTCATATAACCAACTTCACTACGTAAGGGTTTGCCTCCCCATTTAGCTATTAACTCTGGTACAGCATGTGAGCAAATCAGATTATATGCAATGCCTGAGCCAGGATTTTTCTTTAATATCGCTCTAGCTAAAAACAAAAGTACTGTATCACCCCTGATAAAGCCTCCTTTTTCATCTACTAAAAATATACGATCACCATCTACATCATAAATTATTCCTAAATCTGCTTTAGTGGCTAAAACTTTATCAGCTAGCTTCTTATAAGCTCCCTCTGTTAAAGGGTTGGGCGGACGATTAGGAAAATCACCATCCATTTCCGGAAAAAGATGTATTAGTTCACAGGGTAATTTATCAAAGATATGAGGCATCATAATAGAATTCATACCATTGCCATTATCCACTACTACTTGAAAAGGCTTTATTTTTTTAATATCAACAAACTCAAAAATATGTTTTAAATGATCTTGTATATACTTTCTACTATTTAATTTACCCTTAGTTTGAGGAGCATTAATAGGAAAAGATAATTTTTGTAATGTCTGATAAAGCTCTTTGCCTGATAGAAAATCTATACTATCAGGATATTCCTGATTAGCATAAGTTAATTTAAAGCCACCGTATTCTGGTGGGTTATGACTAGCTGTAGCCATAACACCAGCATCATATTTATATTTACCAACTACAAAATAGTAATCATTAATAGATATCAGACCATAATCGTCAACGCTAACTCCGTATTTAAGGAAGGTGTTGATAGCTGGCTTAATTAAAGACTCGGAAGAATTTCTAATATCTCTACCCACAGCAATCTTCAGCTCTTTTATAGGCTTGTTTAACTTTTCTGATAGTAATATAAGATAGGTTTGAACAATTAAATCAACATCCTCTTCATTTAACTCTTTTGGATATACCCCCCTGATATCATAGGCTTTAAAAATGCTTTTTTCCATATTATTTTTCTTTAGGCATTAACTTTAACAAAGTACCCCAAGATAACAAGAAGGTAACTAGAACCATTAGGAAACCAACAAAAGGTATAGTACCTATTATTATATAGACTAAGGTACCTATTACTAGAATAGCTAGAGCAGGCATTCTTTTATCTTTTAAGAACCAATCTTTAACAAACTTACCGACTAACCAAGCTGATATTACTTTAGCTAAGTACAACATAATACCCCAAAGTACTAAAGCAATTATACCAACAGGTATACCAATTATTGTTACCATAGCTATTATACAAGCTATGGGTGTAACTATTAAAATCAAAAATCCTTTAAAAAAAGTTTTAATTGGTTTTTTACGAACTTCATGATAGGCTCTGTCAAAAAACTTAGGCCATAGGTATAGTAAGATCATACCAGTTACTAGAATGGTGAATAAATTAAAGAGCCAGCCTTTTAATTTGCCAAAACTCCATAAAGGTTGTTTGTCTTTAACTTTAGGACTAGCTTGATTAAATTCTACTTCTCCAATAGTAGCTCCTTCAGCAATCTCAGCTTCTTTAAAAGCAGAATAACCTAGAGTACCAGCAATTACTGCTGTTTCACTTACTTCCAAAGTAGGTTGTTCACAAGTTTCACATAAAGTAACATCTACGTCTTTACCAACCTGACCACTTAAAGCTAAAGATTCCATACCTCCTTCTACTTGACCATCAATATTACCTCTGATAGTAGCTCTTTGTCCCCAGAAAGTAAGATGTCCACCTACTTCTGCATCAGTATCTACAAAAACAGTAGTACCAACGGAAAAAACATTTCCATTAACTTTTCCATTAATACTAACATTCTCTCCAACAGTTCTAACTGAGCCAGTCACTACTCCTCTAATATCAATAACACTACCAGCAACAAAGATGCTACCATTGATTTCTTCTGAATTAATGACTATCTTATTACCTGCGACAAAGACATCCCCATTAACTTTTCCATAGATTTCTACGTTTTGACCAGCAGCATAGTAATTACCATCTATTACTTGATCTGCTGACAAAAGTACGTTATCACCACTATATGCTTCTATAGCCAAAATAGGTAGAGGGAGCAATAAAAACATGGCAATAACTAGAATAATTAATTTTTTTCTAATAGTTATGTATCAATGCTTAATTATTTGTATTTTAGCATATTTTCTAAAAAAATACAGTAAAGAAAACCACTTAATTACTTAGGTGGTTTTTTAGTTAAAAATCACGCCAATCTGTACGACGAGCAGCCATACATAGCCCAATGCTACGATGCTGAAAAAATACAATTTCCAATTTATCAGAACCAACTCCTAACACTTCCCTGGCTGCTTTCAAAACATTTTCTACCTTGATAGTTTTGTAAACAGCAGATGTCCAAAAGGGACCCTTCCAAGAAGTTTTTTCGTGAGGTCGGTGATCTTCAGCTGGCTCTTCTGTATGTACAACTACTAAATAACCTGGCATAACTGCCTCCTTGTTAGATATAAAGAACTTATTTCTTACTAACAAAACTATTAATATTCCACTTAGTATAATATACTCCTTTTGGTTCTAAACTAAAGTTTGTTTTCTTTAATAAACTATTTAGTTCTTTCTGAGAAAAGCTATGATAGTATCTCCATAATACTTTCTTATCCTCTGAATATTTCTTCCAAGGTATGAAAAAATCATTAACCGCTTTTTTTCTAAACACATTCTTGAAAAAATATTTAAAATATTTTCTTTGCCATAGATTCCAGTTAGTCATAAATAAATAGCCTTTTGGTTTTAACCAGCTATTAACTTTTTTTAGTAATTCTATTCTCTCTTGTTTGGTTTCTAAATGATGAAAAGAAGCTACCATCAGCACTACATCAAAACTCTCTTTAGAAAAATCTACTTCGGTCATATCAGATACCTTAAACTTAGCTTCGGGAAAATCAGTTTGAGCTTCTTTAATTAACTTGTCACTAAAGTCTATACCCGTATATTCTATTTCTTTGTTATTATCTTTGAATAATTTAAGTACTCTAGCATTACCACAACCTAGGTCTAAGACCTTGAAACCATCCTTAATGTATGGTATAAAGACCTGTAGCTCTTCCCAGGGAAAAGCTCGTGAAGCAGAAAATTCTTCACTTATAGAATTATATATTTCTTTTAAATCTTTTTTAACTGACATGGATAATAAAATATTGGAAAAAATAGTTTTAGAATTAGCTAGTCAAAAGTATAGCAGCCAGCTTGAGTTTGTCAAAGCATTAAGACAAATATTTTCTAAGTATAAACTAACTCCTACTTCTAAGGCTACCCTTATTTCTACCTATCGTCAATTAGTTAAAGATAAGAAGCTAGAAGAGAATAAAAGCTTTGCTAATTTGCTAACTAAAAGGGCTATTAGAACTATGTCTGGCGTTTCAGTTATTACTGTACTTAGCAAACCTTTTGTTTGTCCAGGAAGATGTATTTACTGTCCAACAGAACCTGATATGCCTAAAAGCTATCTTTCTAATGAACCAGCAGCTATGAGAGCTAAGATGAACTTATTTGATCCTGTTAAACAAGTAACTATGCGTATTAAAGCTTTGGAAAATAATGGGCATCAAGTTGATAAATTAGAAGTACTAGTCTTAGGAGGTACATGGTCTGTCTATCCCGATGTTTACCAACAAGAATTTATACGTGATCTATTCTACGCAGCTAATACTTATGAAACTAAAGCAAGAAAAGCTTTGAGTTTAGAAGAAGAACAGCAAATAAATGAAGATACTAAGTACAAGATAATTGGCTTAACTTTAGAAACTAGGCCTGACTATATTAATGAGACAGAAATAAAGAAGATGAGACACCTAGGTACTACTAGAGTACAATTAGGCATACAGCATACTGATAATAGAATACTTGATAAGATACATCGGGGACACAGTCTTGAACAAAGTATCAAGGCTACTAGATTACTAAAACAAGTTGGTATTAAAGTAGACCATCATTATATGCCTGACTTACCTGGTTCTAATCCGAAAAAAGACTTAGCCATGTTTAAGTATGTTTTTAGTTCTCCTGATCTACAGCCTGATCAAATAAAAATATACCCTTGTATAGTTAATGAGCATGCTGAACTATATCAATGGTACAAAGATAAAAAATATAAACCTTTTTCTGAATCAGAATTAATTGATCTGTTAGTTAAAGTAAAAAATATAGTCCCACCTTATGTTAGAATAAATAGATTAATTAGAGATATACCTAAAGAAAGTATAGTAGCTGGTAATAAGATAACTAACTTAAGACAATTCCTACAAGCTGAACTAAAGAAACAAAATAAAAGCTGTCAGTGTTTACGCTGTCGTGAAGTCAGGGGTGATACAGAAGAATTAGCTAAAGCTAAATTAGTTAGAAGAGAATATAAAGCATCTGAAGGTACTGAAATATTCTTAAGTTATGAAAGTCCGCAGAAAGATAAAGTTTATGCTTTTTTAAGATTAAGATTTAATAATAATCCTGAAGATAATATATTTCCAGAATTAAAGAACGCTTCTTTGGTTAGAGAACTACATGTTTACGGTAAAATGGTACCTGTCTATGATCAAACTCAAGATGATAAAGTAAGTAAAACTCAACACTTAGGCTTTGGTAAAAAACTAATGGCTGAAGCTGAGAAAATTACTAAAGAAAAAGGATTAAATAAAGTAGCTGTTATATCTGGTATAGGAGTTAGGAATTACTACAAAAAATTAGACTATAATATAGAAGGTACTTATATGACTAAGGTTATATAACTTCTTAATAAAACTAAATGATTATATACCAAACTATTGACAGTTTGGTTTTTATATACTATATTGCAAAGTCTGTTCTTATTAAAAAATAAAGGGGTGAGACGACTGAAGTGCTGTTTATTATAAACGAGAGTCTGCCTGTCTCACCTTCATTTATTGAAGGGGAAACGACCCAATATGTGTATTGTATACGATAACTGTGTTGTTTCCTTTTGGGGGTGAGACGACATACATATTGTTCTTTAAGAACGATATATTAATTGTCTCACCCCTTCCCTAAAGCTCATCAATGGTGATTTTTAGGGAGGGAACGTATAAAGTATTGTCTATGACGATATTTACAATGTTCTTTTTTTGGATGAGACGAGAGTGAGTGTGTTATTTTATAACGTAGAATTGAGTGTTTCATCCTTTATAAGCTGTACCTTTAAATTAACTGTAGAATTTCTATATTTACGCGAAAGGAAATAACATGCGTATTATAGCAATCAGACATCGTGTTAAGTTCACTGCTAAGGGTGAAGCACGACCAACTCAAGTAACCATTATCGAAAATGGTAAAAGTCGTCACTTCAATCTTAAAGATGACGATGCTGAATTGAACTTTGTTCTCGGACGGCATTACAGAGCAAAAAAAATAGAAGGGCTCCAGGCAGGAGATACCGTAGCTATGGTCCTGGGAGGCTCCGGCGATCGTCTGGCTTATGCCTTAAGTCGCCATGGAGCTGATATAGGAGCTCAGGTAATGAGAATTCCGCCCAGCCTTCTGCAAGAACATCGTGGCGAGAAAGACAAAAACGATGATGACAAGACTCTGGCTTTATTGTTTCAGGAAAAACCTGAACTTTTTCAACCGACTGGTCCTCGAGAACGTGACGTCATCCGTGTCAGAGTATGTCTGGATGGTCGTAAAGATTCTCAAAAAGCTCGTATTGCCTGCGAACAGCGTATTAGTCAACGCCTTATCGGACAGGTCTTTCTATCAGAAGATGGCAAGTACCCAGAAGGTAATATCGAAGCTGAATATCAAAGAGCTAAAGCCAATCATTTAGCTCTTCGAACACTAGTTGAACAGGAAAGAAGAGCCACTGGTGATCTGCGAAGAGCTGTTCATAATCTAGCTGTCTGGCGACATGTCTTCTCTGATATTGAAGGCATTGGAGAAGTTCTAACGTCTGGCTTAATTACAGCTGTAGGAGATATCAGACGCTTCCCCAATAAGCATAAGCTTAAAGCTTTTTGCGGAGTACATATTCTGCCTGATGGACAATTCCCGCGCAAAAGAAGTAAACAGATAGCCAACTGGCATCCTACAGCCAGACAAGCTCTTTTTCTGATGGCTGATCAGTTTGTCAAACGTCCAGATTCTGTTTGGGGTATAAAGTACCGCGAAATAAAAGCACGTCTACGGGAAATTCATCCTGAACCAATAACCGGTGAAAACGGCAAGAAAAAATGGACCGATGGACATATCCATCGTACTGCTATCTGGCGTACTTTAACCCGCTTTGTCGAATGGCTCTATCCCCAATGGATAAAAGCCGAAAACATAAATCTGAAAATAGACAAAGATGAAATTTCTGCAGCATAAACCAAAGACGGCCACTCAGTTGTTCTTAAAAATGAGAACCACCCTGTCTTTGTTCAGCCGACTACGGTATATAAATATCGTAGTCGGCTCTCTCTTTAAGCATCTTATATCTAGGATTCTTAAAGAGAGAACGATGAAGGAGTTGTTAAAACGAATATCGTAATGTTCTCTTTGGGGCGAAACGTTTAGTCGAGGTGTTTATATAAACGACCATGACCATGTTTCGCCCTCTCCCTATAGACAATTTAATTAAAATGGTTTGTAGAGAGAGGGCGAATATATCATTGTTTTTAATAACGAACAAGAGCCTGTTCCCTTCTTAGGCAAGACGACACAGAAAATGTCTTTTAAGACGACGATTCCATTGTCTTGTCTTAGGCGACTTAGCCTTCTAAGTCGCCTTTTCTATTACAAACAGCTTGACAAAATATAAGAAATAATATAATAATATACTGTTCTTTTCGTTCACTAACAAGGAGGTAAGAAATGTGTGAAGTATTGAGAAGATTAGAATGGTTAAAACCATTAGACTATCACGACCGAGTAGAGCTGATTGAATTCATGAAGGAAAAAGCCAAAACCCTCTCAGGAAAGGAGAAAGAGAGGATACTAGATATACATATTCAACTCATAAAAGCGGACGGAGTCATTCCTCAGGATGAACGCTTTGTAGATCTAGTTAGAACACTTGGCGCTGGAGAATCTACCATTCACAGAGAAACTGGAAAACTTTTCTGTGAATTCCTCATCAGTGAAAATGGTGGAATCGTAACAGTAGACGATTTTCTGAACACCAGAGAAACAGCTATCGTGCTTGATATCTCCAGAAGAAAAACCAGACGTTTGGCACAACAGAAAAAAATACCTGGTGCCATCAAAAATGGCAAAAGGCACTGGCGCTTTTTGCCCGATAAAGTACTTCAATTCAAAATCTCAACACACTAAAACAAAGGGCTAAGTAAACAAACTTAGCCCTTTTCTTTTACACATATTATGCTAAACTAAATATCATGAAAAATATACAACAAACAGACCCTAAAATAGCTAAGATTATAGCTTCAGAAATAGACAGACAAAAAAATGGTGCTGAAATGATTGCTTCAGAAAACTTTGTTTCTTTAGCTGTGTTAGAAACAGCTGGTTCAGTTTTAACTAACAAGTATGCCGAAGGTTATCCTTCAAAAAGATACTATGGCGGTAATCAATTTATAGACCAATCTGAATCTCTGGCTATTGAACGAGCTAAACAACTATTTAAAGCTGAGCATGTTAATGTTCAGCCTCATGCTGGTTCTCAAGCTAATATGGAAGCTTACTTTGCTTTAGCAGAATTAGGCGATACTATCCTGGGTTTTTCTTTAAGCCATGGCGGTCATTTAACTCACGGCCATCCTGTCAACTTTTCCGGCAAGTTCTACAACTTTATCCACTATGGTGTTGATAAGGAAAAAGAATTAATTGATTTAGATGAAGTTAGAAGTTTAGCTAAAAAACATAAACCTAAAATAATACTAGCTGGTGCTTCAGCCTATTCTCGTAAAATAGACTTCAAGCCTTTTAAAGAAATAGCTGATGAAGTTGGTGCCTACCTAATGGTAGATATGGCTCATATAGCTGGACTAATAGCTACAGGCTTACATCCTGATCCTGTGCCCTACTCTGATGTAGTTACGACTACTACTCACAAGACCCTAAGAGGACCTCGAGGAGCTATGATACTTTGTAAAACAGAAGATAGAATAAATCCTAAAGATAAAAAGAATTTAGCTCAAAAAATAGATAGTGCTGTTTTTCCTGGCATGCAAGGTGGTCCTCTAGAACATATTATTGCTGCTAAAGCTGTTGCTTTTGCTGAAACTTTAAAACCTGAGTTCAAAGAATACCAACAACAAGTAATTAATAACTGCAAGGTGTTAGAAAATAAATTTAGAGCGGCTGGTATTAGAATGGTTTCTGATGGTACTGATAATCACTTGTTGATGATAGATGTAACTACAGTTGGATTATCAGGCAAAGAAGCTGAAACATTACTAGATGAGATCCATATCTTTACTAATAAGAATATGATTCCTTTTGATCAGAGAAAACCAATGGATCCTTCTGGCATTAGATTGGGTACTGCTGCTTTAACTACCAGAGGCTTAAAAGAACCAGATGTAGAAGTAATTGCTGATATAATTATTGATACTTTAAAGACTAAAAAGGCTACTAAAGATAATAAACAAAAAGTATTAGATTTAATGAAACAATTTCCTTTATACCCTGAACTATAATGGCTAAAATAATAGATGGTAAAAAACTTGCTGATACTATACAGCAAGAAGTCAAACAAGAAATAAAAGATAAACAGCTAAGCCCTAATTTAGCTGTTGTTCTGGTTGGAGACGATCAAGCTTCCCAGCTATATATTGATTTAAAAAAGAAAGCTTGTCATAAAGTAGGTATTGAATTTCATGAGTACTTGTTAGAAAAAAATACTAGCGAAGAAGAAATATTAAAAACAATTAATTTCTTAAACAAAGATGCCAATATAGATGCTATTCTAATTCAATTACCTTTACCTAAACAATTTGATACTGACAAAATTATACAAGCGATGGATCCTGCTAAAGATGTTGATGGATTTCATAAAGAAAATATAGATAAGCTATTAAATAAACAATCTGGTTTTATACCAGGCTTACCTTTAGGGATTATTAAGCTAATAGAATCTACTAACGAAAGTTTAGCCAATAAGAGTGCTGTGATTATTGCTAAGAGTGAAATACTATACAAACCTTTAGCTAAATTACTTAATGACAAAGGTATTCAAACAGATATAGTTAAGCCTGATGATACTAAAGTTAAAGATAAGAGTAATCAAGCTGATATATTAATAGTGGCTTGTGGCCAAGCTTTTTTTGTTAAAGCTGATATGGTTAAAGATAATGCTATTGTTATAGACATAGGTACTAACAAAATAGATAAAGACTATACAGTTGGTGATGTAGATTATACTGAAGTATTTGATAAAGTAGGTTATATTACTCCTGTGCCTGGAGGTGTAGGACCAATGACAGTAGCCATGCTGTTATACAATACAGTACAATTAGCTGAAAATAGAAAAGACTCCACTATATGAATAGTGGAGTCTTTGTTTTAATCGCTTGGAACGATTGCTAAAAGCATAATATGTGTCACTCTTCTGGGTAAACTACAAAAATCAAAGCACCTTCTTCCTTTTGTATCTGTATATATAGCTGGCACTATTTGTTCACCATCAAAATTGATCATAGTGCCTGGCGCTATAATATAACAGTCCTTGTCTGGTAAAAATTGGTATTTAGCAGCAAAGGCTAACAGCTCAAACCATATAGCTGGTCTTAAACAATTTGCAGATAATGAAGCCATAATATTAGCAACATCTAATCTTTCCTGGACTGGCTTTAGTTTAGCTTGTATTTCTCTTGATCCTTTAGGGATTTCATCACCATATTCTACTGAAGAAAAGTCTCCTTGTAATAAAGGCCGTACCACTCCGGACATATGATTAAATGAAGATTGATCAAAAAGCTCTTGGGGATGTATGTTATAGTCAATAAGCATATTGTAAGCTTTTTGATAACCGCTTTCAAATTCACCTTCAATTATAGCCTGTAAAGCTACACCCAGAGTATTGAGGTCATATGGATAACCACCACGTTGCCTTAATTGACGTTTGATCTCGCCCAGCTGACCCTCTATATTATAGTAGGCCTGTAAAAAAGTTTTATCGCCTGCGACATGTTCTGCCATGACGATTCCTCCTTATGTTAAAGAACTAATAACCAGTCGCCCTTAGACGACTGGTTAAAAATTATCATTGATTATAACTCTAGTCAACTATAACAAAGTATTCTGCCAATTATCCATCTTACCTGCTACTTTAATATTCTTTATCTTAGCTATATCAAAGATTCTAATAGCATCTCTTAAATGACAAAAAGCT
>DAOVVF010000142.1 GCA_030632225.1 Candidatus Parcubacteria bacterium | reverse complement strand
TTTTTATATTCTTCATAATTTTTGTTCAATAGTTAATAGCCTATTATACTTAGCTATTCTTTCTCCCCGAGCAGTAGATCCTGTTTTTATGTAATCAGCATTAACTGCTACTGCTAAATCAGCAATAGTCGTATCTAAAGTTTCACCGCTACGATGGGAAATAACTATCTGATATTTATTCTGCTGAGCTAATTTAATTGTTTCCAGAGTTTCTGTTAAAGTACCTATCTGGTTAAATTTAATTAGGATAGTATTAGCAACACCCAAATCTATACCTTTCTGTAATCTACTTGGATTAGTCACAAATAAATCATCGCCGATTATTTTAATCTTATGATCTTTAACAAACTCATCTTTAGTAAAACTTTCCCAAGCATCCCAGTCTTCTTCATCTAAGGGGTCTTCCAAAAATTTAATTGGATACCTTTCCATTAAATCAATATAGTAATCCATTAATTCTTCTGCGGAAAACTTTTCTTTTTCTAAAGGAAGATTATATATTTCCTTATTCTTATTATAAAAAACAGAAGCACCAGCATCAATACCAAAAATAATGTCTGTACCTAGTTTGTAAGGGCTAGAATCTACAGCTTGCTGAATTAAATCAAAGACTTGTTTATGTGATTTAACATGAGGGGCATAACCTCCTTCATTACCTAAATCTGTATCTAAACCAACTGCGTGTAAGAGTTCACCTAACTTATGGAATATTTCACTAACTTGCCTTAATCTTTCCGCAAATGTTTTAGCTTTAATCGGTATTATCCAGAATTCCTGCAAATTAATATTAGTACTAGCATGTTTACCGCCATTAACTACATTAACTACTGGCACAGGTAATTTATACTTCTTTAACTTAGGATTATATAATTGACGTATATATTCATACAAAGGAATGTTTAATAGTTTAGCTGAAGCATGAGCTAAAGCTAAAGATACTCCTAAGATAGCATTAGCCCCTAACTTACTCTTGTTCTTAGTATTATCTAGTTTAATCATTAACTGATCTAATTCTGCTTGTTCAGTAACCTTTAATCCACTTAATTCTTTATTAATTATATTATTAACATTATCTACTGCTTTTAGTACTCCCTTGCCTTCATATCTAAACTTATCATTATCTCTTAATTCATGAGCTTCAAATCTGCCAGTAGAAGCTCCGGAAGGCACAGCCGCTGTAGCATTAATACCATTACTTAATTCAACAGTAACCTCAATAGTAGGCTCTCCGCGAGAGTCTAATATTTCTTTTCCTGTGATTTGTTTTATCCTATCAGGCATATAGTCTTTCTAAAGATTCTAATTTATTACCTTCTAAAAATGCTAACATAGCTCCTCCACCAGTAGAAACAAAAGTAAATTTATCATGCAGTTTAAGCTGATTAACTAATTTAACTGTTTCTCCTCCGCCGATAATTACTTTAGCTTTAGATTTAGCTAATTCTTTCATTATAGTACTGGAGCCTTTAACAAAAAGTTTATTTTCAAAATAGCCTAAAGGTCCGTTCCAGACAATTATCTTTTTAATTTTTAATATATCTAGATATTCATTAACTGTAGAAGGACCAATATCTAAAATCATCATACTCTTAGTTATATTATCAACAGTTACTCGCTTAGCTGTCCTAGCTTTAACAGACTTGGCTACTTTAACATCTAAAGGTAAATGAATATGTTCACTACTTAATTCTTTAGCTACCGTTAATCCTTTGTCATCTACTAAAGACTTACCTACTTCTAAACCTTGGGCCTTAAGCATAGTACTAGCTAAAGCTCCGCCTAATAGTACTTCAGCTTGCTGAGTAAATTTTTTAATTAACTTGATCTTAGTTTTTATCTTAGCTCCGCCGAGGATAATAGCTAGATTCTGTTTAGCTTCAACAATATGTGATAGATGCTCTACTTCGTCTAGTACTAATAATCCAGCATAAGCTGGCAAATATTTAGTGATAGCTAGCATAGAAGTATCAGTCCTATGAATATTACCAAAAGCATCATTAACATAAATATCAGCTAGATTACTTAAATCTTTAGCTAAACTTAAAGAGCCTTTCTTTTCCTGTGCTTCAAATCTAATATTTTCTAGCATAGCAATACTAGCATTATCCATTTTTAGACTATCTTGATAGTAACCTCT
>DAOVVF010000008.1 GCA_030632225.1 Candidatus Parcubacteria bacterium | reverse complement strand
AAAGAAGATCGTAAATGTCCTAAAACAGATTTAGGTGTTATCCCAAAGAAATATATTTGCTAAATGGCTCGGTGACACATGATCACTGGTGTTTATGCTGATGAGAGAAATCATTTTGAGTTTCAGCAAAGATTATATAAATGTGATAAGCCAAGTGAATCTATTGAAGACTCTCATCGACGTATTGCTAAAGCAGTAGCTTCTGTTGAAACAACTGAAGAAAATAGAGAAAAATATTTTGAAATATTTTTTGATCAATTACGTAAAAAACATATACAACCAGCTGGACGTATTATGACCGGTGCTAATATTGATCAACACGGTAACTATACTTCTAATCTTACTCTATTTAATTGCTATGTAGTACCTCCTCCACTTGATTCCCGTGAAGCTATTATTAAAGATACTCTGTATCAAATGGTAGAAATTATGTCTAGAGGCGGTGGTGTTGGTATGTCTTTATCAGCTTTAAGACCTCGTTATGCCTATGTTAAGGGTGTACATGGTAAATCATCTGGCTCTGTTTCCTGGGGTGGATTATTCTCTTTTGTGACTGGCTTAATAGAACAAGGAGGTTCTCGTCGTGGTGCTCTAATGCTTATGCAATGGGACTGGCATCCTGATGTTTTAGAGTTTATTACCTCTAAAAATACAGCCGGACGTATAGAAAATGCTAATATTTCTATCATGGTTTCTGATGATTTCATGAAAGCTATCAAAAATGACGACTATTGGAATTTAGAATTCCCTGATTATGAAAATCCAGCCTATAACGATATATATAATAATATATGGGATGGAGATATTTATGCTTGGAAAGAAGCTGGCTATCCTACCAAAGTATATAAAACTATAAAAGCTAGAGAATTGTGGAATAAGCTTGTTTCTTCTGCTCATGCTAGTGCTGAACCTGGCATTGTCTTTATGGAACGATATAATAAATTAAGTAATTCATACTATTTTAATAAAATCATTAGTACTAATCCTTGCGGTGAACAAGGTTTACCTGGCTGGGGCGTCTGTAATCTGGGCCATCTCTATTTAGCATCTTTTACTAAAGAGACTGCTAAAGATGATATTGGTCCTGTATATGAAATGGACTGGGATGAATTAAAAAGATCTGCTCGTTTGTTAACTAGATTTTTAGACAATGTTATTGACTTAACTCCTTATCATTTCAAAGAGAATGAAGATAATCAAAAAAGTGAAAGAAGAATTGGTGGAGGTACTTTAGGTTTAGGAGAACTATTAATCAAACTACGTTTACGTTATGGTTCTGAAGAAGCTTTAGACTTTACTGATAGTCTCTTTAAAACCATTACTACTGAGATGTATAAAGAGTCTAGCAGGCTAGCTAAAGAGAGGGGTAATTTTCCTAAATTTGAAGCAGAGAAATATCTTAATTCCGGCTTTATGAAAAATATGCCAGAAGATGTTAGAGAAATGATCAGAGAATATGGTATCCGTAACGTTACTTTAACTACTCAAGCACCAACTGGCACTGTTGGCTCTATGTTAAGTACTTCTACTAGCATTGAACCTTTTTATGCCTTTAAATTCTACAGACAGTCACGTTTAGGTTTTCATGAAGTATATATTCCTTTAGCTGAAAAATACAGAAAAAATGGAGATCTACCAGACTTCTTTATTAGCGCTTTAGACTTAAGTCCTTTAGAACATATTAAAGTACAGGCTGCTGTACAAAAATGGACTGATTCATCTATAAGCAAAACAGCTAACGCTCCTGCTGAATTTACTATTGAACAAACAGCTGAACTATATGAACAAGCCTATGAACTAGGTTGTAAAGGAGTAACTATTTACAGAGACAGCAGTCGTTCTGAACAAGTACTGTCTACTAATGCTAATACTGAAGAAAAAAATTTAGAATATAACAATAAGAAAAAAGATAAACAAGAAAGAATAGAGCCATTTAAAGATATAGGTAAAGTAGAAATAGCTGAAATGCAAAATCCTAGAAAGCATCGGGCATCAACTGAAGCAGAAAGTGAGTATGGTGCTGATGTAGGTAAGATTTGTCCTAATTGTAAACAAGGAGTGATGGTTAAAATGGGAGGCTGTACTGAATGTTCTAAAATGTGTGGCTTTAAGGGCAGTTGTGATACTAGATAGGGAAGTATTAAAACTAATTAAAGAAAAAACCCGCTTCATTTGAAACGGGTTTAAAAAACTCTATATTTGAGACACCCAAATAATGAGTGCCAATAGAGCTGCTGAGCCTAGAATTGCACGCAAGACCTTTGCCATATCTATCTTGTTTCTACGACGAACTATCACTGTAATACACTCCTTTGGCTGTAATTGCTCCACTTCCCAATGTTACAAAGAACTAAAAACTGACAACATTATATACTCCTAAAAGTACCTTGTCAATACAAAGAAAAAACCCGCCTAGTATTAACTAAACGGGTTTATAATTTTAGCACTGGACCCTAACTAAAAAATCCAATTAGTATAGCTCCAATAACTATAGCTAGAGTTATGGATCTGCTGACTTCTTTGGTAAGCTGTATAATAATGAAGAAAAGAAAAAATGCTGTAGCAGGTACAACAACCCAGTACCACCAAAAGTATCCATGCAAAAACAATCTGACTATAAAGGTTATAGCTAATGTAGCTGTAACCAAAATCCACTGAAATCTTTCCATATTCATTCTCATTATTTTCTCCCTTTATTTAAAGAACTAATACATCTTTATTATCTTATTAACATATACGCTCTTTGTCAATACAAAGAAAAAACCCGCCAAGTTAATCAGATTAAATCTAATTAAACTCGGCGAGTTTCCCAATAGTATGTCTAAACCCCAAAGATTCATTTCTCAATCTTCTTAACCGAATAATTCTTCCATTTTATGAGTTAAGAAAAATGTGCCGCCTAAAATTAATACCATCACGAGCGGAACAAATATTACATCCCAACTGTTATGGTGCGTAGCAACAGACGGTCGCCAATCATAGGCCGGCATTCCCCAAGCAAAATTGGGAACCAGAAAAAAAATCAGAACAACTAGATAGAACAACTTACGTCTCATATTCGTCTCCTTAAAACAATGGACAACGAGGTGGCCAAAAGTAAGGCCCTGTTTTAAACAAATTTAGATCCTCATCATCACTAAGGTCAGGTGGTATAAATTCTTTCACAGCTTTTTTTAAAGCTTCTGGATCTATTTCCAATCCATCAAAGGGAGTTTTTCTTTCCTCCGGTGGCGGTGGATTCCACAAACTGTAAGGAGGTTTTGCTATCATAACCTATTCACCTTCCTTATTTCTAACCTCTATGGGACTATATTGCCCCTCTCTAGCAGAATAGCGCCCTATGAGTACCCCTATAAAAAGGGTCAAAACAACAATTGCTCTAGAAACATAGAGCGACCAGTCAAAGGGTACAGCTGTTGTATTATCTACAGACCGTAGATAATGAAGAGTAGCTGAATAACCTACTACAGTCATGAAGAGTAAAAACAAGAGCATCAAAGAAGCAGACACAAACTGACGTTTCATGATTGTCTCCTTAGAAGATAAAAAAACAAAAACTACAAATTAACGAGAATAAGTATTAGTATGCCCAATATAGACCAACTCTTAGCAAAAGCATGAAAGATACTAGAAAAAATAGCTAGCATACCTATGCCTATTATTGCCATAGTAATCTCAAAGCTATAGTTTTTTCCTACAGCTATAATAAAAAGGATATAGCTTAACCAAAGCCAAACTATAGGATACTTCAGGGCCTTCATAATCAGCTCCTCGGTGGGGTAAAATGACAAAGAACTTTTTATGCTATAATTAATCTAATCATATAACATTAATCATGTCTAGCCAGATGGGTAAAATCCAAATATACACTGGTGATGGTAAAGGAAAAACCACCGCTTCCTTAGGTTTAGCTATTAGAGCTATTAGCAGAAATCTAAAAGTAGGCATTATCTTTTTTGATAAAGGAGGCAATTACTATGGTGAAAGAAAGATATTAGATTTTCTAAAAGACAAAGGTTTAAACTACAAAGCTTTTGGTGAGCCTAGAATGACAGAAAATAAAGGCTTTAGATTTACCCATGCTCCTGCTGACCTGCAACAAGCTCAATTAGCTATAGATCAAGCTCATTTATGGATGAAAGAAGATTTTAATCTATTAATTCTAGATGAAATAAATACTACAGTTAAAACAGGCTTGCTAAAATTAGCAGATATAGTAGAATTGATAAAATCTAAGCCTAGTAATCTAGAATTAGTTTTAACCGGCAGATATTGTCCGCCAGAAGTAATGGAATTAGCTGATTTAATTACTGAAATGAAGCTAGTTAAACACTATATTTCTACTGGACAAGCTGCTAGAAAAGGCATTGAATATTAATATAAATATATGAAAAAACTTTTAAAAATTGTTATCCCTGTTGTAGTTATAGCTATAGTTGGTTATCTATGGTTAGCATCAACTGATACTTTTACTAGTGGTGGTGTGACAGAAGGACATATTGCTGTTAGCTTTATGTTTGATCCTGGCAACACAGTAGAATTAGAGTACCCTTACAACAATCAAAAAAGCGTATTTGCTATTACTAAATCTATTAGTGAAGAAAAAAGCTGGCCATTTATATTTGAAGACTATGGAGAAATGGGTATTTTAATTACTCAGATTAGATATAAAATTAATGGTGATAATAATAAATATTGGCAGTATGAAGTAAAGGGTGAAACACCAATGGTAGGAGTTACTGAATACTTCCTTGAAGCTGGTGATAAACTTGAATGGAAATTTAAAGAATCTGAATTATAAAAATAATGAAAAAAAATACAATCCTATTTATATTATTTATTATCCTAGCTATTGTAGCAGCTCGTTTAATACCACATGCTCCTAATTTCTCACCCCTAGCCAGTATATTACTATTTACCGGAGCTTATGCTACTAAAAAGAAATATTTAATTATTCCTTTAGTAGCTTTGTTTATTTCTGATTTCTTTCTAGGCTTCTATCACTTACCTGTCATGCTCTCTGTTTACGGTAGTTTTGCTTTAATAGGTTTAATAGGTTTTGTTTTGAAAAAAAGAAAGAGTACTTTAAACATTCTAAGCTCATCTTTAATAGCTGCTTTAATTTTCTTTTTTGTTACTAACTTTGTTGTTTGGTATGCTGCTGATTGGTATAGTCGTGATCTAGCTGGTCTAAGCCTTTGCTATACTCTAGCTATTCCTTTTTTCAAAAATACTGTCTTAAGTAATTTACTTTACGGTGGTTTACTGTTTGGTAGCTACGAAGCTTTACGAAAACTAAGTAAACAAAAATTGCTAACTATTAGAAAATAACTTAAACACCCCCTAAAAGAGTGCATCCTTTCTCCAAAGTGATAGTCAGAGGAGCGATTTTTTGGTATACTAGAAACATGAATGAAGCAGAAGCTGACAAAAAAATATCCCCAGGATTGTTGAGGGCTAGAGCGTATAAGAAAAAATATTTCCGAACAATATTAATTGGCTCTATTATTTTTTCTATACTATTTTTAATTTTTAATTTTTTTAATACTTATTCTAAACCAAGCACTAATGATAGCTGGGGCTTCCCAATTATTATGGAATGATTTATTGGGCTCCAAGTTTGGTTTTATTTTATAATTGCTTATATTGTAACCTTTCCCCTCACTCAACATTTATTCAAAAATATAAAATACGAGAATAATTACAGAAGATGGTTATTTATAATCAATTCAGTGACAGTCTTAATATTAGTGTATATATTTAGTCTATATTTTTAAATCATTATAAATTTCTAAACTAAAACAAAGCAGGGTTATAAATTCACCATGTAAGGGCTTCCTAGGGGTGTTTTTTTATTATACTTAAAAATATGGTATAATAAAAATAAGAAAAACTAACAAAAATAAAATGGTTATTAACGACCTCTTTAAACAAGCTACAAAAAGCAAAGCTTCTGATCTCCATATTATTGTTAACAAGCCACCCATTCTTAGAATTGATGGTGAATTAAAAGTTATACCCAACACTCCAGTTATTACTAGGGATATTGCTGAAAAAATGCTTATGGGTATTTTAACTGAAAGACAGAAAAATAAATTTATCGAAGAAAGAGAACTAGATATCTCCTATGAAATTCCTAAATACTCTCGTTATCGTGTTAACCTGCATTGGGAAAAAGATAATGTTGGTTTAGTAGCTAGAGTTATTTCTACCAAAATACCTACTATGGAAGAATTGGGTCTGCCTAAAATTAGTCATGAAATGGTCACTAGAACCTCTGGTTTAATCTTAGTGACTGGTCCAACTGGTTGTGGTAAATCAACTACTCTAGCCGCTATGATAGAAGAGCTTAATAAATTACGTTTTGCTAATATCATTACTTTAGAAGATCCAATTGAATTTATTCATGAACCACAGAAGAGTATTATTAAGCAAAGACAATTAGGTACAGATATGTTAACCTTTGGTGCTGCTCTTAAACATGTATTAAGACAAGATCCTAATGTTATCATGGTTGGTGAGATGAGAGACTTAGAAACCATGGCTGCTACTATTACTTTAGCTGAAACAGGTCATTTAGTATTAGCTACTTTACACACCCATAATGCAGCTCAAACTATTGATAGAATTATTGATGTTTTCCCACCTCATCAGCAATCTCAGGTTAGATTACAGTTATCTATTTCTCTAACTGGTATTATTTCCCAACAATTATTACCTAGATCTGATGGTGGACGAGTAGCGGCTCGTGAAGTATTAATCAACACTCCGGCTGTGGCTAATATTATTAGAGAAAATAAAATACCTCAAATCAAAACAGTTATTCAAACTAGTGCTGAAGAAGGCATGTTTACTATGGAGCAAGACATTAAATCAATGCTAGATAATAATAGTATTAGTGAGGCAATAGCTTTAGCTTATCTTAACAATTTACAATAGTCATGAGTAAATTTGCTCTGGCCAAAGTATCTCTTTTTCAAAATTTAACTAAAACAGAACTGGCTTTAGTTGGTGATTTTTTAATTACTAAAAAATATCATCGAGGTGATAAAATACTAAAAAGAAATACTACTAGAGATAAGATAATAATTATAGTTAAAGGACTAGTAGCTATTAAAAATGATGTTGATAAAAAACAAATAGTTGCTCTATTTAAACAAGATGAATCTTTAGGAGAAATGTCTTTAATAGTTAAAGGCAGTAAACATCAATATGATACAGAAGCAACTACTGATTTAAACACCTTAGAACTTTCTGTATATAATTGGTATAGTATTGTAAAGAAACAACCTAAGCTTGCTAACAAAATATATACTAATGTAGCTAATGTTTTAAATGACAGACTTAATCATGCTAATAATAAACTAGTGGGATTATTTACAACTGGTAAAATAATAGCTACTTATGATCATATAAATGTTATAGCTGATCATATTCTAGATATTATTCTTAAGATAATTCCTTCTTCTAAAGCTATGTTTGCTACCTACTCTCCGATTAGTAAAAAGGTGAATGTTCATAAAACAATCGGCTACAAGGGGATAAAAGAATATTATAATTTAGACGATGATTCTTTGTTAAAGAATATAGTAGCTGAACCAAGAACTGTTTTTATTAACCAAGAAGAAAAACAAACTAAGTATGGTAATTTACCTTATATTGCTAAAACCTTGATAGTTGTACCTTTGCTTACTCAAAGATCTATAACTGGTTTTATAATCCTTGGTGATAAAGAAAATGGACATAATTTTAGCTATAATAACCAGATTCTATTAGAAACTATTGGTAGACAAACAGCTCCTGCTATTAAACAAATAAGCTTAAACAAAATAGAGTCTGCTAAAGCTGATTTAGAAAACATATATATTGATCCTTTTGCTAAATACTAACACTTGAAATATTTAATAATTTATGTTAAAGTATTTGCCGTATAGCTTAATATAAGCTATATTTTTAATAAGCACCTGTAGCTCAATTGGATAGAGCGACTGGCTTCGGACCAGTAGGTTGTGGGTTCAAGTCCTACCGGGTGCGCCATATATATGCCCCTATAGCTCAGTTGGTAGAGCAGTTGCCTCTTAAGCAAACGGTCCTAGGTTCGAGTCCTGGTGGGGGTACCAACACTTTTAGTGTATTTTTTTATACTTTATTTTCCTAGCATTTTCTGCTAATCTTACCCTATGGAAATAACATACAAAGAAGAGAAAAAAGAAAGACTTGATAAATTTCTTCAACAAGAATTAAATGATATTACACGCAGTCAGATAAAAAAACATATTCTAGCTGGTAGTATTTTGGTTAATAATAAGAAACCAACTGTTCATCGTTGGCTAAAAAAGGATGACCTAATTACCTACAACACAGTAGTTAAGCCAAGAGAAGAAAAACCTATTACCATAGAGCCTAAAATTATTGAACAAACAGATGATTATGTTGTACTAGAAAAACCCCATGGATTATTAACTCATCCTACTGACAAGGGAGAAACCAATACGTTAGCTAATTGGTTAATTAAAAAATTTCCTCAAATAATTAAAGTGGGTGAAGATACCAGAAGGCCTGGTATTATGCACAGATTAGATAAAGAAGCTTCTGGCTTAATGGTTGTAGCTTTAAAACAAGATTCTTTTGACAGTTTAAAAAAACAATTCCAAAAAAGAACTATAAAAAAACAATATACTGCTTTAGTACATAATCAGTTAATTAACGACCAAGGAGAAATAACTACCCCTTTAGAAAGAGATAAACAAACTGGCTTGATGAAAGTACAGAGTGTTAAACAAACTGACAAACCAGCTCACACTACTTACGAAGTAATTACTAAATACAAAAACTATAGTCTAGTTAAGGTACAAATTAAAACTGGACGCATGCATCAAATTAGAGCTCATTTCTACAGTATTGGACATTCTTTAGTTGGTGACAAGCTATATCAAACTAAAGATCTTAGAAAAAAGAAAAAAGTATTAGCTCAAAGAATATTTTTACATGCTATAGACTTACAATTTAAAAATTTAAATGATGAAATTAAAACATATCATTCTAAATTACCTGAGGAACTACAAAATTTCTTAGATAACATTAAATAAATGAAACAGCATCATATAATTACTATATCCGGCACACCAGGCAGTGGTAAAAGTACTATTGCTAAAAACTTGGCTCATATTCTACACGCTAAGCGAGTTTATGTTGGCGGTATTAGAAGAGATTTAGCTAAAGAAAAAGGAGTAACTCTAGATAAATTAAATGAATATGCTTTAGAACATCCTGAAACAGATATTGATGTTGACCAAGCAGCTGCTAAACAAGCCCGCGAATTAGCTAAAGAAAGTATTGTTATTGCTGAAGGACGTGTTCAATTCCATTTTTTAAAAGAATCTATTAAACTATATATTAAAGCTGATCTTGAAGAAGGTGCTAAGAGAATATGGCTTCATATGCAAAATGATAATAATAAAGCAAAGCGTAATGAAGCTAATGTAAATTCTTTGGAAGAACTAATAATCAAATCAAAAGAAAGAGAAGATAATGATTTAGCTAGATATCAAAAATACTACCAGCTTAATCATACTGATGAAAACAACTATGATTTCATTCTAGACACTACTAAGATTAATGCTGAACAAGCAACCCAGCAAACCCTAACATTTATTAACCAAAAAATAGCTTAAATAAAGCCTTGACAAAATACCCAAATTTAGCTAAAATAGATGCGTCATTATTATTAAATCAATGACTTTTTTATAACTAAAGATATAAATATTATGCCTGAAAAGAAGAAAGAAATAGATATCAAGCCTGGCATGACTGTCAGAGTACATGAAAAAATTAAAGAGAAAAATGCTAAAGGAGAAGAAAAAGAAAGAGTTCAAGTTTTTGAAGGCATTGTTCTAGCACACAAGCATAAAAAGGAAATAGGTAATACTATTACTGTTCGTAAAGTTGCTAGTGGTGTTGGTGTAGAAAAAATATTCCCTTTAAATTCACCTTTGATTGTTAAAATAGAACCTGTTAAACAAGCTATGGTTCGCAAAGCAAAGTTAGGCTATCTACGTAAAACTACTAAGAAATTAAAAGAAGTTAAAATCTAAGCGGGCGTGGTGAAATCGGTAGACACGCAAGGTTGAGGGCCTTGTCCTGGCTTTTCAGGGTGGAGGTTCAAGTCCTCTCGCCCGCACCATCCCGTCTAGGGCCCATAGCTCAGTTGGCTAGAGCGCCTCGTTTGCACCGAGGAGGTCGCAGGTTCGATTCCTGTTGGGTCCACCAGGGCGCTTAGCTCAGTTGGCTAGAGCATCTCGTTTACACCGAGAGGGTCGGGGGTTCGAGTCCCTCAGCGCCCACCAAAAAAATTTCACTTTAAGTGGAATTTTTTTGTTTACCTTAAATTTTTTACTAAAATAATTTAAAAAAGAAAAAATTAATTAAAAAATTGCTAAAAAATAATTTTTTACTAAAAAGTGTTTTCTTTTTTTTAAATTTATGTTATAATTTATAAGTTAAGTTTTTAATTATGACCGTTGGACAATTTATTTGGGGAATTATAATAGCAGCAGTTGGTTTTGTACTCGTTTGGAAGACAGAATGGTTGCTAAGAAACTTTGGTAGGATGGATTTTGCTGAAAAACATCTAGGTTCAGAGGGTGGTAGTCGTTTAATGTACAAACTTATCGGTGTAATCATAATTATTATCGGACTATTACACGCTACAGACTTAGGTGATGATTTAATTCCTATGGTAACCAAAAGTATTTTT
>DAOVVF010000141.1 GCA_030632225.1 Candidatus Parcubacteria bacterium | reverse complement strand
GTACTGGCTGTCCTCCACCACCGATACAGCCACCAAAACAAGCCATTACTTCTACATAGTCATAGGCCTTAGGATCTTTCTTTAAATCTTCTAAGACTCTTTTAGCATTAGCTAAACCATTTACTACTGCTACTTTAACTTTCTTATCCTTTATTTTAATAGTAGCTTTTTTAAAGCCTTGAATACCTCTGACTTGTTCAAATTCTATCCGAGGTAATTTCTTTTTGGTTATAAATTTGTAGGCTGTTCTTAAAGCTGATTCCATTACACCACCAGAAGCTCCGTAAATAACTCCAGCCCCTGATGCTATACCTAAAGCAGAATCTACTTTGGCAGGCTTTATATTCTTGAAATCTATTTTCTTTTTTCTGAAAAGATGAGCTAATTCTCTAGTAGTTAAAACATAATCAATTAGCTTAACTCCCTTGATTTTAAACTCTGGTCTGGTAATATCGTATTTTTTAGCTACACAAGGCATGATAGATACTGTTATAATATCTTTTGGTTTTAATTTCATTTGTTGAGCCCAGTATGTTTTAACTAAGCCAGCCATTATCATATGTGGAGAACGAACAGTAGTTAAATGAGGTATTAATTCTGGATGAAAAAATTCAACAAACTTAACCCAAGCTGGACAACAAGAAGTAAACATGGGCAAAGGCTTATCTTCCGTTATTCTTTCTACTAATTCTTTAGCTTCTTCCATGGTAGTCATATCAGCACCTACGCTTACATCAAATACATGTTTAACTCCAAGTTTTTTTATAGCTGCTACTATTTTACCCATTACTTGAGTACCATAAGGCATACCAAACTCTTCACCAATAGTACTTCTAATAGATGGGGCTATTTGAAAAACAATTGTTTTCTTTTTATTAAGCAAAGGTTTTTCTACATCTTCAAACTCTCCAACTCCTTCAAAAGCGCCAACAGGACAATGAGTTAAACACTGTCCACAGTAAACACAATCTTTATCTTTTTTAGCAGAAGGCATTACTTCCCAGAACTTACCTTTCTTTTTGTATTCTAAGAAAGAAACTCCTTCCTTCTTACAAATATCAACGCATAAACCACAATCAATACATTTAGGACTATCAAACTCTAAAGCTGGACCAAATTTATGCACTGGATAGCCTTTCTTTCTGTCAGGAAATTTATTTAAACTTACCTTCCAGTCTTTAGCATACTTACGGATAGTACAATTCTGATAGTAAATACAATCATTACATTCTTCACAATGTTGAGTAAAAATTAATTCTAAATTAATATTTCTGGCTCTAGTTACTTCTGCTACATCTGTTTTAATAGCCATACCTGGTTCAACAAAAGTAGAACAAGCTGAGGGAAGTCCTGGCTTGCCTTTAATCTTAACTACACATAAACGACAAGAGCCCTGTATCTTAATATCAGGATGATGGCATAAAGTAGGTATATATATATTATTCTGTCTAGCCACTTCTAAAACAGTCTGACCTTCTTTAGCCTTGTACTGCTTGTTATTAATACTAATAGTTATATTCTTAGGCATTAGATTTTTAATTTAGTAATTAAGCTTTTAAAAGGTACTACTACTGATCTGCCTAAAGCACAAAAGCTAGTATTCTCTAGCACATAGAAAAGATCATTCAAAGCTTTTTTATCTAGCTTCTTTTGTTCAATCATCTTTAGCATTCTATATGTTCCTTCCCTACAAGGAGTACATTTATCACAATTCTCTCTCATAAAGAAAAGAATCCAGAATTTCATTAACTTATATACATCTGTCTTTGCTTTATCAAAAACTATAATAGCTCCTGAACCATCTACTTTCTGGTTAATTTCAGAAGATAATAGTATTTCACCAGAACCTCCACCGCCTATTTGTAGAAAATAATCTTTAATAGGCAAGTTACCTGTGGCTTTTAATATTTTCTCTATAGACCAGACTAAAGGTAATTCATAGACACCTGGTTTTTTAACATCACCAGAGATAGTATAGAATCTTTTTTTGTTGTACTTATTTTTAGCTATTTGATTGATATAGTAAAAAGTTTCTATATTATTAATCAAGGTAGGATAGCCATCTATACCAGCTTGTCCTGGATACGGTGGTCTGGTTCTTGGTCTAGCTATTCTATGCTCTATTTCCTGACAAACTACT
>DAOVVF010000143.1 GCA_030632225.1 Candidatus Parcubacteria bacterium | reverse complement strand
CAGAGCTTTTGTATGATTTAAAGCTATATCATCATGGAGTACAGTTAGGCAATGTAGAAGAAGTTGATGAATATGGCAATATCTATTTTGCTATAGGGGAGTATCCATTGCTAGCTGGACAGAATGAATTTTCTTTAGTTCTATCAGTAGATGATTCTATAGCTCAAGATGATATTTTGCAGTTTAGTATAGAAGAGGCAAGTGATATAGTTTTAAGTTATAATACTCATCCATACACACCAGATGGAGAATATCCAGTTCTAGGAGGCTTAGTTTCTTTTACAGATACAGGTAGTGTTAATGCTTACAATACTTTAAATTTAAGTAACCCTTATATTATTGCTGATAAGGCTTACAGAATTGGTTCTTTTTACTTGCGTAATAATTATGAAACAGTTGATTTGAAAAATGTAATTATTACCTATCAAGCTGATCATCAGCCTGATTTAAGCGAACAAGTTTTTGTCTTACTACGTGATGATAAGATTATAGCGCAAGCTGATCCGGTAGAGGGTAGTAATATATTAGAATTTGAGTTTGTTAAATCTTTAGTTGTTAAAGCAGGTAATCGTATTAAACTACAACTATATATGTCTGCTTTACCAGAGGGTGAGTATAGTTTCTTCCTAGATTCTGTAATTGGTAAAGGGTATGTTTCTGGACAAGATATTGAATTAGTTGATCAATTATTCTTAAGTGAGATTAGGGTTGTACCATACTATCTGGAATTCAGAAACGGTAATTTAGATGTAGCTTTAGTTGATGGTTGGAATAAATTGTATGATATGAATTTATATGCTAAAGGTGTAGAAGAAATTAAAGTTACTAAGCTAAGCTGGGATTTAAACTATGCTAAAGTAGATATTGTTAAAGCTGAATTATGGGTAGATAAGAAATTACATTCTACTGATTTAACTATAACCGAAGATAAGATTGTAGCTGATTTAGAGCAGTCTGTTCTAGTTGATATTGATGGAACTAATGTGCAGTTATTAATTAAGACATTTGGATCTTTTAATGCATTTTCTACCTTAGGAGCTTATTTATTAACTGATACGGAAGAATATAGTGAAGATAGTAATATTATCTGGTCTGTAGAGGATGATATAAACAATAGTTATTTATTACCTTATCTGCCTTTAGAACCAAGCATCTTGACTATTCAGGAAGACTAGTAGATACTTAGGATATAATTAAAAGCGATTTTGATGGCCAGGAGTAAATTATTCCTATTAGTTAGTCTTCTTTTTTTATCAGCAAATTTTATATACTTGCTGTATTTTGAATCTATTTCTAGTGATTTTATTTATGATCACTTTTTTAGTTTCCAAGGAGTAGTTAAAGCCACTGATAAGAAATTAACAGGATGGAATTTAATTATACAACCTCAAGATTTAGCCAATTACAATGGCAATTTATTAATCTATATGCCTTTGTATCCTGAATACAGAGTAGGGGATATTTTAGAATTATCTTGTAAGATTAATAAACCAGAAATACTAGTTGATGAAGATGGCAAGCAATTTAATTATGAAAAGTATTTAGCTAAAGATAATATCTATGGCACTTGTTATCGTCCTAGGATTAAAGTAATTGGGCAAGACAAGAATATTTCCTTTTATCTTTTTAAAGCTAAAGATTATTTCTGGCAAAGTTTAAATAACTATTTAGTAGAACCAGCTTCTTCTTTATCCAAAGCTATACTCTTAGCTGCTCGTCGGGAAATACCAGATAGTATTAGAAATACTTTTGCTAGAGTAGGTTTAAGTCATATGATTGCTATTTCAGGATTGCATATGGCTATTATTGTCTGGTTACTGCAATCTTTTTTAATAGCTATTGGTATATCTAGAAAATTATCTTTATGGTTCTTATTAATTATTTTGATTCTCTATTTATATTTAATTGGTTTTCCTAGTTCTGCTATTAGAGCTAGCTTAATGATTTTTTTAGTACTCTTAGGTCCCTTATTGGGCAGGAGCAGTACTTCTATTTACAGTTTAATATTAGCTGCTGATATTTTTGTTTTAATTAATCCTTATGTATTGTTATATGATATTGGTTTTCAATTATCTTTCTTAGCAGTACTAGGACTATTATGGTATGTTAAATTCTT
>DAOVVF010000110.1 GCA_030632225.1 Candidatus Parcubacteria bacterium | reverse complement strand
TCTTTTTCTGATTCATTGAATTTAAAATTACTTAACCAATCTTCCATATCTTCTTTAGCTAAAGGTTTGAACTTTAATAACTGACAACGTGATATAACAGTAGAAGGTAAAGTATAGACAGCATCAGCTACTAAAATAATAGTAGTATTATCTGTTGGCTCTTCTAAAGTTTTTAGCAAAGCATTAGCTCCATATAAATTAACTTTTTCAATACCATATATAATAGCTAACTTATGCTGACCATTCACATTAGTTAAAGATAACTTTCTTAAAAATTCTCTAATATTCTCTACAGATAATTCTTGTCCATTATGACCTAAGGTATAGAAATCAGGATAAGTACCTTTAGATATTAAGCGGCAGTGATAGCATTTAGCACAAGGCTTTTTATTATCATCCTGACAAAACAATGACTGAGCAAATAAATTAGCAATATACTTCTTACCTAAACCTTTAGGACCATAAAATAAATAAGTATTAGCCAGTGTATTCTGGCTAAGTGTATCTTGTAAAAACTTTATTTGGTTTTTATGACCATAAACAGGCCATTGAAACTTAAATGACATTACTATTAAAATACCATTTTTAGGTTTAAAAATCAACTGTAATAAAAAGGCCGCTTGGAAATTAATTCGGCCCCGTGCGAGAACTAAACTAATTCCAAGCGGCTTGTTGAGCACGGGTGTAGCCCCACACTCGGTCTCTGATAACACTTATCATAATGCGTGACAAGCGTATTTAAATTATATACTAATATACTATTATGTCAAATATTCTGATCCAAGGCTTTATTAACTAACTTATCTGCTTCTTTATTATCCTCTCTAGCTACATGACTAAAAGTAATTTTCTTAAACTCCTGCATAGTATTCCATACTTTAACAAATAGCTTAGCTAAATCTTTATCTTTAACCTTATATTTTCTATTTAATTGTTGTACTACTAATTCAGAATCTAAATAACAATCTAAGTCCTTTACCTTATACCTTAAAGCTAATTTCAAGCCATATAGTATAGCTTCATATTCTGCTTTGTTATTAGTAGCTTCACCAATATACTGTGTAAATTCATCTACTACTTCCTTATCTTTGTATAGTATACCACCAATAGCAGCTGGTCCTGGATTATTTCTGGCTCCTCCGTCTGTAAATAGTTTATACATGTTTAATATCTCTAATTATTAATTGTATTTCTCTATTACCGTTCCATTCATTAATATTTAAATTATACACTATATCTACCTTATCACCAATCTTTATATCCAACTTACCTTTACCAAAACCAATAGCATTTATCCTTTTATTCTCTTTAACTAATTCTAGCTTTAAATGCTTTTCATCCTGTCCTACTTTTCTAGCATTAGTAATATTAATACCTTTAGATAAGAATAAAGGTTCTGGATTAGCTTGTCCAAAAGGTTGAAACTTTTCTAGTAAATCTACTAGATCCCAGGATATTGTTGTAAAGTCTACTTCTAATTCAATATCTAGTTTAGATTCAAAAACTACTTCTTTTAATTGCTTACTAGCTAGCTTCTTCATTTCTTTTTCAAAAGTATCTAGATTTTCTTTAGGCATAGTAAATCCACAAGCATTAGGATGACCACCGAATTTAATTAATAATTTACTATTTGCTTCTAAAGCATCTGTAACATTAAATTCATCTATACTTCTGCCAGAACCTATAATATTACCATTGTTGTTAGTCATAACTATACAAGGACGATTATATTTTCTTAATAATCTACCAGCTACTAAACCTGTTAAACCAGCTGGCCAGTCTTCTTGATAAAAAAACAATAATTTATCTTTTAAATCTACATCTTGTTCTTTAGCTTGTTTAACTGTTTGTTCTGTTAACCTTTGCCTATCTAAATTAGAACTATTCAAATCATTAGCTAAACTTAAAGCTTTATCTTCCTCTTTAGCTGTTAACAAGTAATATGCTAAATTAGCATGATCCATTCTACCAGCAGCATTAATACGTGGAGCTAAAGAAAAAGCAATTGTTCTTGTATCTACCTTCTGAGCATCTAAATGAGCTACTTCTATTAATTTACTTAAACCTAATCTTTGATTCTTTCTTAAAACTACTAAACCATATTTAACTAAAGTTCTGTTTTCTCCTAACAAAGGCATCATATCAGCTACAGTAGAGATAGCTATTAGATCTAAGAGCCACTTTTCTTCTCTTTCTTTATCTTCATCTTTTAATTTAGATTTTTTTAACAAAGCTTGAGCTAGTTTAAAAGCAACTCCTCCACCAGCTAATAGTTTAAAGGGATAATTCTTATCTAACTTAGGATGGATAATAGCTAGAGCTTTAGGTATTTTATCTGGAACATCATGATGATCTGTTATTATCACATCTATATCTTTAGAATTAGCTAAATCTACTTCTTCAACATTAGAAGAACCACAGTCACAAGTAATTATTAACTTAGTTTTGGCTTTAATTAAATTCTCTACAGCTATTTTGTTTAAACCATAACCTTCTTTTTCTCTGTGAGGTAGATAAGCATTTACTTTAGCTCCTAGTTTTTCTAATAGGCTAACTAAAATAATAGCTGAACAAACTCCATCAGCATCATAGTCTCCAAATACAGTTATTAATTCCTTTTTATCTATAGCTGAGTAAATTC